>JAZKEH010000437.1:0-3616 GCA_040387155.1 Pseudomonadota bacterium
TCTTCTACTGCGCGGACAATCAAGCCCGGCCTCCGCCGGGCTTTTTATTTGGACCAATTTGCCCACTCAGTGCTTGTCGAGAAAATCGAATATCTGCGGCGCGTACAACATGAAAGCATTCAGATGTTCGCCGTTCGGCACCACGGCATATTCCGTTTCAATGCCATGCTGCTGCAGCTCTTTCGCCATGCGCTCAGAAGCGGCAATCGGATTCGACACATCCTTGTCACCATGCAGCACCATCACAGCGACCTTGTCCTTCAGATTATCGAAAGGATAGTCAGTCGTGATGATGGGACCCGAGCTCACAATGATGGCCTTGAACATGTTCGGATACTTGGCTGCAAAGTGCATCGCAGCTGAACCGGAAGGATTCTGGCCATGCAAAAATACGCGCGAGGTATCGGCACCGTATTCCGCAGCGACCACGGCCAGCACATTCAACACATCCTGTTCAGCGCGCTGATTTTCCTGCTCAGTCCAGCCATCTGCCGGTTTGGAAGGACCCGCAGGACGCTCAACCGGATACGGACTGCCGTAGTAAGGCTGACTCAACCCACGATAACCGAGTGGTGAGACAACGATGTAGTGACGCTCACGCGCAAGCCTGACAAGGTCATTGGTGCCGCGATGATTGTTATTGATGCTGTTGCCTGCACGCAGCGTGATCAGTACCGGCAGGTGCTGCTCCGGCTTCCAGTCCTCCGGCACATAGAGTCGATACGGAATCGGCTCACCGGTGCCGGGGAATTCATAGATGCGGTATTGCTCACCCGTCGCCTGATACATCGGCGCCGCCGGATTCGGTTTCGGCGGTTCGGGTGGTGCGCTTGCCGGCGGCTGTGCCTGCACTGCAGCTGACAACAAGAGTCCAGTAACAATCGCTCTTAACGCTCTCATGTGCTTTCCCTTCTTGTTGATGCAGCGTTGATCAGCGCCTGCGGCGCTCGAAGCAGTCACGTCAGAACAGCGCTACTGACCTGGCCAGTAGCGCTGTGCCGGTTCATGAAAAGTGCTAGTCATCCAGGAATTTTTGCGCGATACCAATATCGCAAGGTTCGTTGGACGCCTTCATCTCCGGACGGTACTGCCAGGTACCACTCCACTCGGCAGCAGCACTGAGGTATTGCGGATCTTCCATCTTGCCGGAGTAGACCATGCCCTTGCCATCCGGGCTTATCGCAAAGCTCTCGGTCAGATGCTTGCCGGTACCGCTTGGTAGCGCCATCGAGAAGCCGATCGGATTCGGCGCGAAGTTGGTGGTATCAACCACCAGCGTGGTGCCTTCAAAGTGACCAACCGAGTGACCATGCGGGAACGTTTCGCTGGCAGCCGGGTGGGCACGGCCGTCGAGCCAGATCGTGCGCTCGGAATCAAGCCAATCAATATGCATCTCGACGCGGTCGTCAAACACTTCGATGACGTTGGCAACGGGATAGAACAGCAGTGCAGGCTCACCGATGGGCTGACAATCCTTCTGCGGTGTCGGCAAGCTGGCCGATTGCTGGATTGCAGCTTTGCCGGCGTCGGTGACGGCCCATTTACCCTGGTTACCAAGGAAGCCGAAGAACGACGTGCGTGGCGGGAACCAGGTGCCTTCAATGCTGGTAGCGACGGCATTGGTTTCAACATAGGTGCTGCGCGAAGAAATGTTCAGCGGCAGATAACTGCCATCTTCCTTGTAGAGCTCGCGACCGAGGAACAGTTTGTCAGGTTCGCGTTTGGCCGGGTTACCGACGACACTTACTACATCCCCTACTTTGATCGAGTCGCGCGTGAAACCGAGCGGGGCCACTACGGAACCGGCGCCTGCTTCCACTTCCGTCGACACCGTGCTGCCGTCTTCCTTCTTCACGTTCAACGTGAGGTACACATGCGGGTTGCGGAAGCTGTATTCGGTAACGGTGCCTTTGATGGTGGATTCCACATTGGTATCGAACGCAGCGGCGCTGTGATGCGCCAGCACAGACGAGCTGATAGCTGCAGAAATGGACGCCGCAATGGCAGTGACTAGCAGGGATTGAGGGGTTAAACGGATCATGTAACTTGTCTCCGGTGACGCAGTGCAGAAAAGCGGGAAATTTATTGTGCTTTTGATGGGTCTAGCTGTGTAAGAGGCGGCCCGGATTGTCCCACCCTGCCCTTGGTGGTTCAATAGTTTTGGAATGCTGCAACTGGTCAAAGAATCAATGCAGGTGCTTTCCATTCAGTTATCGCCATTCAGGTACTCTCCATCCATGTACCCGGCAAAAGCGCCATGACACACATTTACATCCATGCTTTTCACAATTCAGGGGGAATCACGATGAAAACGCGCACTCACACCGGCTTGCAGAAAAAGACCATTGCCATCTTGCTGGGCAGCCTTGCGCTGGCCGCCTGCGGTCAGCAGGAAACCACCACCGCAGCAACTGAGCCGGCGACCACTGCCACTGCGGTTACACCTGCCGCTACCACCACTGGTGCGATCAAGGGTCGCGTCGCCAGTACCGCCGGCGCCGAAGCCGGTGTCTGGGTCATCGCTGAAACGCGCGATCTGCCCACCCGCTTTGCCCGCACCGTTGTCACTAATGACAACGGCGAGTATGTGATTCCCGATCTGCCAGCCGCCAACTACGACGTGTGGGTGCGTGGTTATGGACTGGTTGATTCTGCCAAGGTCAGCTCCACTGTTGGCGCTACGCTGGATCTCACCGCGGTTGTCGCACCCGATGCGGCGGCAGCTGCTGAGTATTACCCCGCAGGCTACTGGTTCTCGCTGCTTGAGGTACCCGATGCATCGCAATTCCCTGGCACCGCTGAGAACGGCATTCACCCCAACGTCAAACAACAAGCCGACTTCATCCGGTTGATCGGCTCCGGTGGTTGCGTTGTTTGTCATCAACTTGGTAACAAAGCTACGCGCACAATTCCGGCGCTATTCAGCGGCTACGACAGCAGCGATGCTGCATGGGCGCGCCGCATCCAGTCAGGTCAAGCCGGCGGCTTCATGACACGCACACTGACCAGCATGGGCCTGCCAGCGACAACGAAGATGTTTGGCAACTGGACTGATCGCGTCGCCGCCGGTGAATTGCCGCCGGTGCCGCAGCGTCCTGCTGGCGCCGAGCGCAATGTCGTCATCACGCAATGGGACTGGGCAGATCCAACGGCTTACCTGCATGACGTCGTATCGACTGATCGTCGCAATCCAACCGTAAATGGTTACGGCAAACTCTATGGCTCCCTCGAAGAAAGTCATGACTACCTGCCAGTGCTCGATCCTGTCACCAATGAAATCTCGCGCGTGCCATTGACGATGATGGACCCTGCAGCAGAACCAGTGCCGGGACCGCAGGTAGCGGAATCGCCCTACTTCGGCACCGAAAACATCTGGGACTCAAAAGCCAACGTGCACAACCCGATGTTCGACCAGGACGGCAAGCTGTGGATCACGGCGCGCGTGCGCGGCCGTGACAATCCTGCTTTTTGTCAGGCCGGTTCAACGCATCCGTCTGCTGTCGCCTTCCCACTCGAAGGCAATGGTCGTCAGCTTGGTATCTACGATCCCGCCACTGGCGCTTGGACCGCCACCGGTTCGCTCGTCACCCTCCGCACCCAGCACACCGCGACGTTG
>JAZKEH010000437.1:3626-3898 GCA_040387155.1 Pseudomonadota bacterium
GCTTTGGTACTCACCATCTGATGTTTGCTGAAGACGCCAACAACACACTGTGGACCAGCGGCGGCGGCCAGGTCATCGGCTGGCTCAACACGAAACAGTATCTCGAAACCGGCGATTACGAAGCGGCGCAGGGCTGGACCCCTTTCATCCTCGACACCAATGGCAACGGTCAGCGCGATGCCTATAACAAGGCCGGCGAAACCGATGCCACCAAGGACACCCAGATTCTGCCCGGCTTCGGTTTTTATGCCGTCAGTCCGGCCGTCGATGGC
>JAZKEH010000438.1:0-11251 GCA_040387155.1 Pseudomonadota bacterium
TTTTTCCTGGAACCTCGAAGGCCATGGATGGCCTGAGGGGGTGGAGCAAAGCGTTTACAAAGCGCAGCTTTGTGCTTTGTGGAACGACACTCAGCTTCGCTGAGTGGCTGGGAGTCGGCTGGTGGATGTGCGGCGATTCAGGAACGCCGACTGCGAGTGCTCTTAACGAAGCAAGTTAATCTCTAGAAGCTAGCAAACGCCGGCGCAAATTCCGCCTTGCCAACCTTCGGTGCTTTCAACCCAGAGTCCAACTGCACCGCCATAAAATAAGGCCCCGCATACGGCGAGTCATAAGGTCTCGCCAGCTCAGCGCTGTAACCAAAACGCGGATAGTAATCGGTGTGACCCACCACAAAACCCAGCTGCACTCCCTGCGGCTTCAGTGCCGCCAGACCTGCCTTGATCAATTGACCACCAACACCTTTGCCTTGCCACTCCGGCACCACGCCAGTAGGCGCCAACGCGGCTGCAATAACGGACTGGCCATCGGCTTCAACACGCATGCGGCTGAACATCACATGGCCAACCGGAACGCCATCAGCCTCGGCAATGAGGGACACCAGTGCATCACCCGCCTCATGCAGCTGACGCGCCAACAAGCCTTCACCGTTATAACCAAAATCCGACTTGGCAAACGCAGCCTGATGCACAGCTTCAATAAGCGCGAAATCCTTGATGGTAGCGGGACGTATTTTTATGGATTTGTTTTTCATAGGACTTTTTAGTGTTCCGACTATTGCTGGTAATACCGCCAGCTCATGTCTGTCTGGCGGCGTGCAAGCGCAATGGTAACCCAAACGTGCCGCATGCAACGTTATTGATAAATGCGGTACTGATCATGTCAACCCGGACGCGACTGGACTACTGATCCAGCCTGACGACTATTCCTTCCATCACAGGTGAAGGTGCCTTGAATCGCTGCATCACCGCAGGATCGTGGCCCGGAATGATGCGCGCAGGATCGCTGGCCAAGGCCCGAAGTTTATCCCAGCCATCCACCATTGCCGTAACTTCCGCGACAATTGGGAAGGGGCGGCCCTGGTCCATGTTGGCGAGGTAGTGACTGGCGTCGGAGGCGAGCACCAGCCAGCCCTTGTCGGTCCACAAGCGCACACACTGCAGGCCCTTGGTATGGCCGCCAATCAGATGGAGCGAAATGTTCGGCGCCAGCTCAACATCGCCGGCGTGGAAGCTGACACGGCCGGCGTAGACGTTGCGCACCATCGCCACCACCTCGTCCACTTCGTAGGCGCCGCTGAAGAACGGCTTGGTCATGTAGCGGCCGGTCGCGTAGGCGAGCTCGGCATCCTGCAGATGAAAGCGCGCCTTGGGAAACAAATCGAAGTTGCCGATGTGATCGTAGTGCAGGTGTGTGACGATGAGGTCTTCTATCGTTGCCGCATCAACGCCGAGCAGCTTCAGCCCTTCGGTAGGGCAGCGCAAGAAATTGCGTTTGCGTTTGGTTGCAGCGGCCTGGTTGAAGCCGGTATCAATAACCCAGGTCTTGCTCGCACTGATGGCCACCCAGACGAAGTAGTCCATGTCCATGCCGTGCTCATGGGGATCGCCGCCAATGAAATTCTCACTGGCGTGGCGCGCTACCGTGGCGTAGCGAATGGCATAGACCTTGAAGGGTTCGCGTGTGCTCATTCTTTGTCGGCAAGTTCTTCGAGATAGCGGTGGATTTCGATGTTGTCGGCCATGGGTCCGAACTTCGCTTCGGCGTCGTCATACAGTTTGGAGATGGCATCGACGAACACGTTGGAGTCCTGCACTGAATCCACCAGCGCCTTGGCAAAGCGCAGATCCTTCGCCATCAGGCCGAGATAGAAACCGGAGGTGAACTTGCGCGGCAACACAAAGGTCGGAAACTTGTGTTCGCTGCTGTTGCTGCGGCCGGTGGAGGCGTTGATGATGTCGACCATCACTTTTGGATCAAGACCGAATTTTTCGCCGGCAATAACTGCTTCTGACGTAATCGCCAATGTCGTTGCCGACAGGAAGTTGTTGATGGCCTTCATGGCATGACCGGAGCCAGAGCCGCCGGTAGCGAAGACCTTCCCCATCTTTTCCAGCAAGGACTGACAGGCTGCGATCGCGTCACTGTCGCCGCCTGCCATGATGGCGAGGCCGCCCGAGACGGCTTTGACGACACCGCCGGATACCGGTGCATCAATCATCGCAAAGCCTTTGGCTTTCAGTTCCTGTGCCAGCACGCGCGTATCAACCGGCGAGCTGGAACTCATGTCGATCAGAATGGCGCCGGCTTGCAGGCCAGAGACAATGGCATTGGGTTCCATCAATACCTTGCGCACCGCTTTGCCATCGGGAAGCATCGTGATGACAACATTGCTGGCCTTGCCAAGCTCCTGCAGATTGGCAGCCGCAGTGGCGCCGGTTTCTGCACAGAATTTTTTGACAGCTTCGGCATTGAGATCGCTGATGCAAAGCTTGTAGCCGGCGGCGGCCAACAGCTTCGCCATTGGGTAGCCCATGTTGCCGAGGCCGACAAAGCCTATCGTTGCGGGTGGTGTGATGCTGGAGATTGTCATGCGGCGTTACTTCTTCTTCGCGCTTTTCTTGGCTGCAGTTTTCGGTGCAGCTTTCGACGCAACTTTCGATGCAACTTTCGATGCAGAGACTGCTGCCTTGGCGGCTTGCTCGGCATCCCACTCCATGATGACGGCATTGGCAGCGCGGAAACTATCGACAGCGGAAGGGACGCCGCAGTAAACCGCTGTCTGCAGGAACACGGCAGCGATCTGGTCATTGGTGAGACCGTTGTTCTTGGCGCCACGTACGTGCGTTGCTACTTCATGCGTTTTGCCGAGGGCAGTCAGCATGGCGAGGTTGATCAGGCTGCGTTCCTTGCGGCTCAGGTGCGGACCATTCCAGCCGGCACCCCAGCAATATTCGTTCAACAGTTCCTGCAGGCCGCTGTTGAAGGCATTGCGATTGTTCATCGCTGCATCAACATATTTCTGGCCGAGGACTTCGGTGCGGGTTTTAAGGCCAAGCTCGCGGAGGGCTTTGCGGGAATCAGTGGACTTTGAATCGGTGGACATAGGGGCTCCGTGTTGAAAAAGAGAGGGGACGTTTGCGGAAACTTTTTCTGTTGTTGTTATCGGAAAGGCTGATTAAATACCATGGGCATCATACAACGAACCTGTCATTTCTACAGTTTCAGGAGATAACAAAAATGAAACCGGACCTGAATCAACACAACATACTGATCACTGGCGCTGGCCGTGGCCTGGGTCAGCATCTGGCGGAACATCTGGCATCGTGCGGCGCCATTGTTGGCGTTGCCGATCTCGATGCCACCAGTTGCAATGCGACCGTGGCAGACCTGAAGGCCAAGGGTTATCAGGCGCATGCCTATGTCGGTGACCTGTCTGACCAGGCGACCTTCATGCAGGTGGCCGACGATTTTGCCGGCAAGACCGGTCGCATCGACGCCATCATCAACAATGCCATGCTGCTGCACTACTGTCCGGTGGAGCAGGTAGAACCTGCGCGTCTTGGCGCGATGGTTGATATCGGCATCAAGGCCGTATTCTGGTCCGCGCAGGCCTTGCTGAAACACTATGACAAGGCACGCGGCGCCAGCATCATCAACATGTCTTCACCGGTCGCGCATCGTGGATACCCCAATACCTCAGCCTACAGTGCGGTGAAGGGCGCAGTGACGGTACTGACGAAAGTGCTCGGCGCAGAGCTCGGACCAAAAGGCATTCGCGTCAATGCGGTATCACCGGCTTCAGTGCCAACCCCGGGTGCGTTGGGTCTCAATTCAAAAGAAGTCTATGAAAAGCGCGCCGCCACCAATCCACTGCGCCGCATCGGCACCTACGAAGACAACTCCAACGCGATTGCGTTCCTGCTCAGCAAGGAAGCGTCGTTCGTCAACGGAGAGATATTCAACGTGGATGGCGGCGCCTCGTCGGCAGGTTAACTTAGGGGCACGCGATGGCGTGCCCGCACCAATTCAGCCGCAGCGATACAGTGCTTCGATCAGCCTTGCTGCCCGCGGGCCGTTGGTGCCGACCGCATGCATCTTGTTGCAGCAATAGGCAAAGCCAATACCGGCATCCGGATCGCAGAAGCCGATGGAGCCACCAAGGCCGTGATGGCCGAAGCTGCGCATGTTCGGACCCATGTAGACCGCCTCCGGCGTGTTCAGCAAAATGCCGAGCGCCTGATGATAGGGGCGGTCCTGGAACGCCTCGGCCTGATTGTGCTGCTCGACGATCATCGCTTCGATGCCTTGCTTGCTGATCAGCTTCACACCATCAAGTTGGCCGCCATTGCCGAGTGCGCCGTAGATCTTCGCTACACCACGCGCATTGCCATGGCCGCTGCCGCTGGCGATCTCGCAGGTCTTCCAGATCGCGCTGTTCATTGTCGTCGCCCAAGCTTCCACGGGATTTTGCTTGAAGGCGAGTGAACGCAATGATGTCTGGTCTTCATGGTCCTTGGCGGCGAACAGACGAGCGCCCATGTTCGGCATTACTTCGGCCACAGTCGCTTGCTCAGCAGCGCTCATGCGGCCGATGTAGTACTCGACCTTGAGGGGATCAGTAATTTCCTTGCGCAGGAAGGGACCGACAGTAGCCCCGGTGACTCGGCGCATGATTTCGCCGAGCAGAAAGCCCTGGTGATGCACGTGATAGGCAGCCTTGGTGCCGATTTCCCACAACGGTTCCTGCTCTTCCAGCGCCTGGATCATCGCTTCACGGTCAAACATGGCGCCGGGCCACAGTTTGTTGGTTGTCAGTACAGGCACCGCGGCGGTGTGATCAAGGAAGTGCCGTACCAGCGTTCTCTCCTTGCCGTTCTTGCCGTACTCGGGCCAGTACTTGATGACGGGTGCATTGGGATTGATCAGGCCACGATCAATGAGCATGTTGAAACAGATTGCCGTGATGCCCTTGGCGACGGACATCATGCAGACGGTGGTGTGCTCGTCCCACGGTGTGCTCTGGGTGCTGTTGCGCCAGCCGCCCCACAGATCAACCACGGTCCTGCCCTTGACCATGATGCTGACGCCGGCGCCGACTTCATCCTCGACAGTGAAATTTTCGACAAATGCATCGACGACAGGTTGGTACGCGGGTTCATAGCGGCCGTGCAGCGCAAAGGTGGCATCGCGGGCAGAGAGGGTGGTTGCAAGGGTGGAAGCAGATTGCATGGGGCTCCTTTTGTAGAGGCTGTTGCGCAGGCTTGTTGCACTGGCTTCTTGTTGTTGGCTTCTTGTTGTTGGCTATACTGTCGCAATGACTACAACAATAAAGCAAGTGCAAACTTTCGACTTCATCGTCATTGGCGCCGGCACAGCCGGCTGCGTACTCGCCGCCAGGCTCTCCGAAGATTCCCGCAACCGCGTATGTTTGATCGAAGCCGGTGGCTCCGAACAGCATCCCTACATCCGCATCCCGGCGGCTGTCGGTGCGGCCATCATGAGCGAGCACTTTGGCTGGGGACTGACGACGACACCGCAAGCAGCGTTGAACAATCGCGTAGTGCCGCTGCCGCGTGGCAAGTTGATCGGCGGCAGTGGTTCCATCAATGGCATGGCGTATTACCGGGGTCCGGCGCGGGACTACGATGACTGGGCGGCGCGTGGCAACACGGGCTGGAGCTATGAAGAGTTGCTGCCGTACTTTCTGCGCTCGGAGCACAACGCGCACTACGGTGATTCGCATTATCACCACACAGGCGGGCCAATGGCTGTCACGTTTGTGAAGAAGCCCAATCCCCTGTGCGAGGACTTCAATCGGGCAATGGCGGATCTCGGTTTTCCGTATTGCGAGGATTTCAACGTCGCTGAGCCGGAAGGCTATGGCTATCGCCAGGGCACCATCAACGCAGGACGTCGCGTATCGACGGCGAGCGCCTACCTGCGACCGGTGATGCAGCGAAAGAATCTGACGGTGCTGACGCAGACGATGACACGCCGCATAGTGCTTGAGCATGGGCGTGCGGTGGGGGTGGAGATACAGAACGCTGACGGTGTGCAGACCTTACGAGCCGAGCGCGAAGTAGTATTGAGTGCGGGCGCCTTCCATTCGCCGCATGTGTTGCTGCACTCCGGCATTGGCGATAGCGCCGAACTGACTGCGGCAGGTATCAACGTACAGCATCACTTGCCAGGTGTCGGTCGCAATCTTGTCGATCACAGTGCGACCTATGTTGCGATGGATACGCAGGACAGCACGTCCTACGGTCTGTCTTGGAAAGCAGCACTGCGTGATCTGTGGAATGGCATTGAGTACCTGACAACACGGAGCGGCCCGCTTGCCAGTAATCTGTTCGAGACCAATGCCTACATCAAATCCACTGACGGACTCGATCGTCCTGACATGCAGGTTGTATTTCAGCCGGCACGCCGCAACGTGAAGCCGTTTCCTCTGCCGCTTGGCCACGGCTATGCGATCAGTCTGGTATGTCTCTATCCGCAGAGTCGCGGCACGGTGAAAGTCAGCAGCAATGATCCGCTGTCGAAACCGCTGATCGATCCGGCGCTCGGTTCCGCACAGAAAGATATCGACACGCTGGTGCGCGGTCTCAAACTCGCGCGTCGTGTGTTTGGCAATGCGGCATTCCAGCGTTATCAGGCGCATGAACGGCTGCCTGGTAATGGCGTGCAGAGTGATGCCGAACTTGAAGCCTATGTGCGCAACACGCTGGCTACTGTGCATCATCCCGGTTGTACATGCCGCATGGGCAATGATGCCGATGCCGTCGTCGACAGCGAGCTGAAGGTGCATGGCATCAAGAGCCTGCGCGTCGCTGATGCGTCGATCTACCCGCAACTCGTCGGCGCCAACACCAATGCCAGCGTTGTCGCCATCGCCGAAAAGGCAGCCGATATGCTACTTTCCACCAATCGATAAGAAGCCATCCAACCACTATAAAAACAGGAGCTAACCAATGGCCATCGAGCACATGCGCACATGGAAGATTGGGGATGTTGAAGTCACCCGTATCGTCGAAGTGAATGCCTGGGAAGACGACATCACGATGTTGTTGCCTGATGCGACACCTGCCACTGTGCAAGCCTATCCCTGGTTGCTGCCGAATTACGCCACGCCAGACGGCAAGATGATCATTTCATTCCAGTGCTTTGTCATGCGCACCAAGGACAGGCAGATCATGCTCGACACCTGCATCGGCAATGATCGTCAGCGCGAGTTTCCGGTGTTCACGAACATGCAGACGTCGTTCCTGGGTGATCTGGCGCACGCGGGGTTCAAGCCGGAGAACATCGACACGGTGTTGTGCACGCATCTGCATTTCGATCATGTCGGTTGGAATACTCATCTGGTCGATGGCAAGTTCGTGCCCACATTTCCGAATGCGCGCTACCTGTTCGGTCGTGCCGAATATGAACATTGGAAGATGCTGAAAGAGACGCACGGCTATCACGACATGAATCACATGGCCGATTCGATTCAGCCGGTGTTGGATGCTGGCCTGGTCGATTTCATTGAGCCTGAGCACAAGATCTGTCCCGAGCTAAGCCTGTTGCCAACGCCAGGTCACACGCCGGGCCATGTCAGTATCGTCATTGAATCGTAGGGCGAGCGTGCGGTCATCACCGGTGACATGATGCATCACCCGATCCAGTTTGAACGGCCGGGTGACATTGCGCGCTTCGACATGAACTCGCAGGTAGCGTCACAGACGCGCGTGAAGTTTGTGGACCAGTTTGCCAACAGCGGCACCTTCGTCATCGGCAGTCACTTCAACGAGCCCACGGGTGGCTACGTCGTACGCGATTCACACGGGTGCCGGTTGACGCAGAAGAAGTAGTGGCTGTTATCTCAGCCAGTGCTTTTCTGCAGTCTGCAATCAATGGCTCTTGATGAACGTATCGTTATGACACGACGGGCAGCGCTGGATGAGACTGGTGTTGCTGAACTCGCGTGTCATGGCGCATTGGGTGCAGGTGAGGGTGCCGGCACTGGTGACTTCGCCGGCCTTGTAGGTCAGTGCTTCTTCGGCCTTGATCGATAGCTGCAGCAGGGCATCGCTACCCATGTGCAGTAACGCTGCCATGGTGGCCAGTGCGCCGGCACCGAGGCGTGATGGTTTCAACTGGTCCTTGGCTTCTTCACCCAGATCGCGGATGTAGCGGGCGGTCTGTTTGAGATCGCGGTGCAGGTAGCGCTGGAACTGTTTGCCTTGTTCGGCACTCAGCTCGCCGAGTGCGGTCATCTGATCGTGTGCCTTGTCGATGGCGGCGTGCATGGCTTCACGGGTTTTGTCGCTGCTGGCTGCAAACAGTGAGAGGGACTTGGCGGCGAAGCTGTCGTAGAGGGAGCTGTGTTTGTCGTTGGGGTTGTTCATGGGGTGACCTGTGGTGTGGCGTTGGAGTGGATCGTACGCTACTGGGAGCTGCAAGTATGTGACTGGCGTTAATTCAGCGTAGTCGCAAGCGGCAACAGACCTTTCCTGGACCGCTGCGAGCCTGTCGCCGCCTTGGGCCATTCGCAAATCGAGAAAAGGTCAGCATAACCAGTCTTTTCCTTAATCATCATCGAAAACAATCTTTATGTAACACGACTTTCCCGTCCGTAGAGTGCGGCGCTTGTTTTTTGCCATCACGGGAAGTTCCTCAATGCCAGCCTCGTTCAACGCTCGCTCGTTTCGTCTGAAATCCTCCATCGCTTCCGGCATTGCCTTCGGTGTGCTGCTAGCCAGCCAGGCCTTCGCTGCGCCTACGGTCTACACGCGTCCGAATGTCGTCACCGATGCTGGCGCTACGTCGGTCACGTTGAACGGCAAGACCTTCGTTAACCATGGTCTGCAAGGCGTCGCTCGCTTGTCGGCCACCAGCACACTGGATTTCAATGGCGATACCTTCGGTGCTTTCTCGGGTCTGGATGTGGCGCCAGGTAGCTGGCGCAAAACGGCAAGCGGGTACACGGGCACGCTGTTCTCGCTGCCTGATCGCGGCCCCAATGGTGTCGGTTCGGTGACCTTTAGCGACTATGCCGGTCGTGTCAGTAGCTTCTCGATGAATTTCACGCCCTATACGTCCACCACCAATCTGCCGGTAAGTGCCGATTCGCAGCAGCAGTTGAAACTGACGCAGACCGGCGGGTTTTTCTTCAAGGACTTCGCCGGCAAGGTGACAACCGGTCTGGATCCCGGTACGGGTGATACCGCCTTCGTTACGCAGAGTGGCAAGTCGCTGCCGGGTTCAACCACTGGCCCTGCAGCCGGCAAAATCAGCCTTGATGCTGAAGGCCTGCGCTTCCTCAACAACGGTAATTTCTACGTGTCGGATGAGTACGGCGCCAATGTCTACTACTTCGACAAGACTGGCGCGATGCTCGGCGTTATCCAGCCGCCGGCCGCGCTGACACCGCGCACCGCCACCGGTCTCTCGTACACGTCGTTGAGTGATGCGACTACTGGTCGTCGTCTGAACCAGGGTCTCGAAGGCATGGCAGTGACGCCAGACAACAAGAAGCTGGTCACGCTGTTGCAGAGCGCGGCGATGCAGGACAGCACCACAGCACAGCAGACGCGTACCAACACCCGCCTGATGATCTATGACATCTCGCAGAACAAGACACCCGGCGCACCAGTAGCCGACTATGTGCTGCAATTGCCAACCTTTACTGCCAATGGTGATGGTGCAGCAGTGAATCGCACTGCCGCCCAATCCGAACTGCTGGCGTTGAACGACACCCAGTTTCTCGTGTTGTCGCGCGATGGCAACGGCCTTGGTCAGGCGCTATTGAATCCGGTGTACAAGAGCGTGTTGCTGATCGACACCACGGGCGCCACCAACATCGCCGGCACTACCTACGAAACGACAACAACGCCAATTGCGACCAATGGTGTGCTGAACGCAGCCATCAATCCCGTCAGTCAGGTGGAAGTCGTTAACATCCTGAACACAACCCAGCTCAACAAGTTTGGCATCAACACCAACAACACCGCACCCAACCGCCTGACGCTCACTGAAAAGTGGGAAGGCATGGCACTGGTGCCGGCGCTCGACGAAGCGGCGCCGCAGGATTACTTCCTGTTGGTTGGCAACGATAACGACTTTCTGTCGTCCAATTGCAAGGTTGGCGGCCAGGATTGTGCGCAGGCCGTGAACAGTGATGCCGTGGTGTTGATGTATCGCCTGACGTTGCCCACCTATGTTGATTCGCAATACTTGCTGGCAATGCAGGAAACTGCGCCCGCCACGATTGGCATGACGACGATGGCTGCACATGAAATGGCCATCGCGAATGCCGATGACATTACGACGCACTTCATCGGTCTGCGTCATGGTGCAGCGGATGGTGTTTCGGCTACAGGTTCTACCTTTGCAGTATGGGGCGCTGGTGATGTGGCCCGTCGCTCGCAAGACGGCAACAGGGTAGGTGCCAGAACCAATGGTGGCACTATCGGCTTTGACGCCGTAATGAACAGCTACGTCACCGTTGGTGCCGCACTGGGTTACTACCAGGGCGAGTTCGATGCAGACGCTGCGTTGGTGGGTGGCGACTACGAGAACAACGCCATCTCCTTCTACGGCTCATTTCGCAGCGGTCGCGGCTACATGAACCTGATCGGCAGTCATGGCGACATCGACTTCACTTCCATTCAGCGCCCGGGTGCCTATGGCATGAGCGCCACTGGCGATACTGGTGGCAGCAGCAACGCGCTGATGGCTGAAGGTGGCTTCCTGTTTGAATCCGGCAACTTCCGTTACGGCCCGGTCGCCGGCTTCCGTTGGGTGGACACCGAGATCAGTGCCTACGTTGAAACGGCGGCAGCAGGCGGCAACATTGCCTATCCGGAAGTTGAGACGGATGGCATTGGTGGTTTTGTTGGCGGTGAAGTGTCGATGCAGATTGCGGGTGTGCGTTCAATTCTGCGCGTGGTGTACAACGGTGAAGCGGATAACGACACGCTGACGGCTGATGCTTCGTTGGCTAACTCCACCAGTGTGATGGGTACGCAGTCGGTCGTTATCGATAACCTGGTGGAATCGTCGATAGAGCCGTCCATAACAATTGCTGGTCAGCAGCAGGGGCAGTGGGATTGGTGGCTGAATTATGGTGCCAAGATTGGTCAGGACGCGGGCCCGGATCATCGTGTTAGTGCGGGTGTTCGGTTCCTGTTTTAAGGCGCTCAGAGTCAGGCCCAAGGTGGGGACAGATTTCTGGGACCGCTGCGGGCCCATCCCTGGGGCGCTACCCCTCATGTATAGACCGGTCACATAGGTGACAGAGTGTTC
>JAZKEH010000439.1:0-1021 GCA_040387155.1 Pseudomonadota bacterium
TAGGACAGCGGCGCGTATTCCATCAGCTGGATGCGCACTTCGGTCTTGGCTTCGGCCAAGAGCGCCGGCAGCACCGCTTCCGAATTGCCCACGCCAGGCGGGTTGAAGGCCACTGGCGACGACACCAGCAAAGCCGGGCTGCTGATGGCAGGCGGCGCCAGGCCACGTTCTGCCAATGGCACGGCCTGGCCGGCGACGATGGCTGCCTGCGCCTTCCAGTCCTGCTCGAAGATCGCCTGCACTTGCGACACAACGGCCGGATCGGTGATGTGAAGGCCAGTCTCCTGAATATGCGTGAACGAGCGCCAATCGAAGTTCTGGCTGCCGAGGTAAGCAGAACGGCCGTCGACGGCAAGGTATTTGGCGTGGATGATGCCGTTGCTTTGCACCTTGTCGAAATCGATGATGCGCAGCTCTAGATTAGGGATGGCCTTAAGTTGCTCAATGGTCGGCGCCTCCGACAGATTCACGCCGCGCTTGTCGAGCAAGAAACGGATCTTGACGCCGCGCTTGCCCGCTTCGGTCAGGCGCTCGACCACTTTGGCGAACGGCGCGCCGGCGCGGTTGACGGCATAGAACTGGCCGATGACGATTTCTTTCTTGGCACCATCGAACAGCTCAGACCAGACCGTCACCGGATCGCGCAAGTCGGCGTTGATGAGGGTGGTTTCAACCGGCGTGGTGTAGACCAGCTCGTAACCTGGAATCTTAAATTCAGCGTGTGCTTGGGTAGCGCAGGCGAGCAAAACGGGGAGTAGCAAACGGCGCATTGTTATTCCTGTACAAGATATAAAAGTTGCAGAGATTATTTCATGATTCACGCTGCGATGCTGTACTTACAAACGTATAGCACCCATAAAAAAACGGCTGGTGTTTCCACCAGCCGTCTTGTGCTTTAGCGCGAAGCTAAGCGTCGATTACCACTCGTATTTTACCGACATCTGGATGGCCCACTGCGATTCACCCTTCGCCTGACGTGGATCGATCGACTCGACCGAATTGCGAACGATGTAGACGTACT
>JAZKEH010000439.1:1031-4309 GCA_040387155.1 Pseudomonadota bacterium
CCAGCAGCGTCGATACCGCCGTAGTCAACGAAGCTACGTGCCAGACCACCTTGGGACTGGAAGGCCACTTCATTGATGCGGCCCCACTTCTTGTTGAACAAATTGCCGACGTTCAGGAAGTCGATTGCAAAGGTGCCCTTGTTGCCCTTGAACAGGCCTGGGATTTCTTGGCTGATCTTCATATCAAAGCTATTGGTCCATGGTGCGAAGGCAGTGTTACGGCTAATTACACCACCGGCAGCGGCTTTGAGTGCCTTGTCGCCGTTGACGATTGCCCAGAACTTCTCTTCTGCTGCCGTACGGTCTGCGGCAGTCGCGCCGAAGAAGGAAACCTCACCCGAGCCTGGTGCTTTCGGGATGAACATCAGGTCGTTGCCAAGCAGACCGTCACCATTCAAGTCATTGTTATAGGTCCAGCTGTACGGTTTGCCCGAACGACCTTCGTAGAACATACCAAAGCGGGTATTGTAGTTGCCGAAGAACTTGTTTTGCCAGTTCAACAGCATGTTGATACGATCCTTGACCAAGTAGCTCGAGTTGGTCGCACGGTCTTCGTTGGGATTGAAGACGGAGCGGCTGTTGAAACTCGACGACGATACCGACGAAGTCAGCGACGACGCCTCAGTCGCATCGGAGCGGGTGTATGCAACCGACCAGCCCAGACCTTTAATCATTGGACGCGACACCGACAAAGTGACGATGTTAGCGTCGCCCTTGTTGGTGTTCTTAGCCAGCAGCACGCTGTTGTAGGCCGAGTTCGACAACGACTTATTCAATACGCCAGACCCAGTAACAATACCACCAGCGGAAGTCCAGCTCGTGGTACGGAAGCCAGCAGCGTTATAGAACATCTCGCGGCCATCAGGGCCCTGACGGGTTGGCGCGCCCAAGTTCAGGTGTTCGTAGTAAATACCATCCTTATTCTTGGCATAGAGCACTTCAGCGCCGGCAACCATGCCGAACCATGGCAGTTCCGATTCAAACGCGATGTTCGATTTCCAGATCGAAGGCTGACGCAGGTTGCCATCGAGGAAATCGACGTTGGCTTGCGGCTGCGCACCAGCGACGGCGGTTGGCTGGCCATTGACGTTTGCGCTAAAGAATCCATCG
Source organism: Pseudomonadota bacterium (assembly GCA_040387155.1). Classification (GTDB taxonomy): domain Bacteria; phylum Pseudomonadota; class Gammaproteobacteria; order Pseudomonadales; family Pseudohongiellaceae; genus CAILUG01. The sequence continues at coordinate 2,142 of JAZKEH010000439.1, forward strand.
GTGGATGGGCACGCAGCGGCACCAGGTGCGCACGACAGAATGCGGGTAGCGACGCCAGGATTCGAGAATGCGTTTGACAGCCACACGGTTGCTGCTGCGCCTTGGAACAGGCCAACACCACCGCGAACTTGCATCGCGCGCTCTTTGTCGAAGCGGTAGTTAAAGCCGAAGCGTGGCTGCACCAATTTCTGGCCGTCAGGCGTGACTGTATTGTCGCGACCGAAGCCGCCGGTCTGGCGTGCACCCGTGGTTGGATTGCCGGCAACCATTGGCATTGCCGCAGCGGTGTTCGTCAGTGGGCGACCATCGACGCCGGTCTGGTCAATACGCAAACCGTAGGTCAGGGTCAGTGCATCGTTGACGTTCCACGTATCTTGCACGAAGGCGGATTTGTTCAAGACGCTAAACTGTGCGGCCGCATCTTTGATTGAGGCCACGCCTGGCGCCGGTGCCTGTAGCGTAAAGTTGCTTGGACGGCCACGGTTGAAATTCTCCAGTACGGCAGCTTCGATTTGCGCTGCAGTTGCTGTCGTACAGTTGATTGCCCCAAAAGTGTAAGTGAAGCTTGCGCTGCTGTTGGTGCAATTGAAAGTGTACGTGCCGTTCACGTTCTGTAGGAAGGCATTGAAGATCTTGTTCTTTTGGTAATCGGTACCAAACTTGATCTCGTGGTCACCCACTGAGTAGTTACCACCCAGGTACATGTCCGAGGTCTGTGTACCCAACACGTTGAAGTGGCGGGACAGTTCCGTACCGAAGTTCAGGAAACGGTCAGCGGTCGAGGTATTGCCGACGGTACCTGCCGGCACTGCGCCATTGATACGCAGGCTGATTGCCGGCGACGTGATGTTGTTCTTCGGTACCGAATCGTAGTCACGCGAAGACAACTTGAACTCGGTTGAGAAGCTCGGGGTCCAGTCAGCGAACCACTGGCCTACCAAGGTCTCGATGCTCTTTTCTTGCGAGTAGAACTGCGAGTTCATGGTCAGCTGGGTGGCCGAGTTGTTACCGAACTGAGGCTCTGCCTGGTCGGTCTTCGCGTAGCGAACCATCGCACGGTGGTTGTCGTTGATGTTCCAGTCAAGCTTCAACATCTGTTCACGCACAGACAGGGCGGTGCCCTCAGGAATAGTCAGATCGCCGATATTCATGCCGTACTTGTTTTTGGCAATATTAATCGCGCCGTCAATCGTCGACTGGGAGATAGGTACGTTTGTTTTGGCACTGCCGGACGGTCCGAACGAAGGTGCAGCACGGGTGCTGGAGTGGTCTTCTACCAAAGCGAAGAAGAACAACTTGTCTTTGATCAGCGGGCCAGAAACCCACATACCCTTGGTCGATTCTTCAAACGGCGGCGCCGCGAAATAAGTGTCGTTCAGATTATTGTAACGGTCGCCTACCACGCGGTCGTCACGGTAGACGTAATAGCCAGCGCCTTTCCAGTTATTTGTACCGGACTTGGTCACAGCGTTGACATTTGCGCCGGTGTAGCCTTTCTGAGTCACGTCGTAATTTGCGACGTTCACTTGAACCGATTGGATCGCTTCGATCGAGATTGGCTGGCGGGCCGTTGGGCTGCCATTTGCTTCCAGACCGAAGGTATCGTTCACTGCAACGCCGTCGATGGTCAGCGAGTTGTAGCGCGAGTTTTGGCCGGCGACGGACATTTCGCCACGGTCTTTGTCGGTCTGCGAGATGCGTGGGTCAGCGCGGGCAAAGTCTTGCAAGTTACGCTGGATCGATGCCTGGATGGCCAGTTCGGTCGGGCTGATCGAGGTGCCCGAACCCATCGACGAACGCGAGAACTTCTCGGAACGTGCAACGTTACCGGCGATGGTCACGGTCTGGATCGCTGGTGCGCCGACGGTTGCATCAACGTTCGACGTTTCCGCCAGGGCGACGTAGATGTCTTCCTTCTTTTCGGTGACGCCGTTCTTGGTGATGATGATCGTGTACGGACCGCCCACGCGCAGGCCGCGCGCGACGTAACGGCCTTCGGCGTCGGTCGTGACGCTGCTCACCGAACCCGATTCAACGTGCAAGATCGAGACCGTTGCGCCGCCAGCTGGCTTGCCGTCAGCGCCGGAGATGCGGCCACCGATGGCGGAAGTGGTGTTTTGTGCGAAGGAAGGCGCGGCCGAGAGGGCGATAGACAGAGCTAGCGCCAG
>JAZKEH010000440.1:0-1786 GCA_040387155.1 Pseudomonadota bacterium
AATATGCCGAGCAGATCTACCAGATGACAAAGGGCTTTGGTGAATACGGTTTTCCCGAAAGCCATGCAGCGAGTTTTGCGCTGCTCGTCTATTTTTCATCCTGGCTTAAATGCCACGAACCCGCGGCGTTCTGCGCAGCGCTGCTCAACAGCCAGCCGCTCGGTTTCTATATGCCTGCGCAACTAGTGCAGGATGCGCGACGCCACAACGTGGAGGTGCGTCCTGCCGATGCCACCATCAGCGACTGGGACTCGACTCTTGAACGCGGCGCACACGGGGCGCCTGCAGTAAGACTTGGTTTGCGTATGATCAAGGGGCTGCCCGAAGAAAGCGGACAACGCATCGTACAGGCGCGCCGTGCCGCAGCATTCACAGACAGTGAAGATTTTTTCCGCCGCACGCAACTCGACCGCCGCGCACTCAACTGCCTGTCGGAAGCAAATGCGCTCTCCACACTCGCGGGCCATCGCCGCATGGCGCTATGGCAAACGCTTGGCCGGGCGCCGGACGATGTCCCACTCGCGGTCAATGAACGTATCGAAACCCAGCCTTCGCTGCTTGCGCCAACCGAAGGCGAAGACATCGTCGCTGATTACCGGCGCACAGGTCTGACGCTGGGCCGTCATCCACTTGCCCTGCTGCGTGGCAGGCTCACAGCCATGCGCATCTCGAGCGCAGCGGACGTAAACAATGCCAACCATCAACAGCCAATCTACGCAGCCGGCATCGTCACGTGCCGGCAACGGCCAGGCACAGCGAGTGGTGTGGTCTTTGTAACGATGGAAGATGAAACAGGCACAATCAACGTTGTGGTCTGGAGCAGTCTTGTCACGCGCCAGCGCCGCGAACTACTCGGCTCCAGCCTGCTCGGTGTCCACGGCATTGTCGAATGCAAGGATGGAGTTGTGCACCTCGTGGCGGGCCGCTTGTTTGACCATAGTCATCTGCTTGGCGAACTGGCGGTTGGCAGCAGGGATTTTCATTAGCGCAACGCTACATGGCAATACTGCGGCGCCGGTATATCAGGCAGCTTTGTTTGTGGCCAGCTTGCCGCCCGAACTTGCACCGCTGGATTTGTCCACGATGTAATCTCACGACCATAGCCGCCATTGATCCTGTTACCTGTCTTGATATCGGGATTGAAAAAGCTGCGGATTCGCGCGGCTGGCTCACGAGACTGTTGCGCAAGCTCGAAACCTGCGAATGCGTGTAACAACCTTGTCGTCCGGCTAAACCATTCAGCAACTCAGTGTGAGACGCAAAGCCACATCCGCATTTTCAGAATGACTGCCTCCTGTGAGAGCACGGCATGTGCCTGAATTTTCTGCTGGAACTGCAGCATCGAGAATTCGCTGGCGGTATGCGGATGCCAGCTCTGTTGTCGTTACAGGTGGGCGCAAATTCGGCATGATGATTGCACGGCCAAAACGCTTTGCTGTATCCGGCAGAACAGCCTTGAGTGCGTCGCCGTCACGGAGGTGCAGGTGCCAGTCATCGGGGCGGGTGATCGTGAGTTTATCCATGGTCAGGCTTTGATAATTTCAGGGAGTATCGGATTTTAATGTGAGCGCGAACTCATAGAGCAGATTTTTTTTGACACCGGTGATCTCCACCGCCAGCTTTACAGCCTGCTTCAAGGGCAAGTCGCTTAATAAGGTTTTCAGGATGCGTTCATTCTCCGCACTGATAGCAGTCTCTTCCTGCACTGGCATGCCTTGCACCAGCAATACGAACTCACCCCGTTGCTGGTTAGGGTCGCTCAGTAACCAGTCTTTGGCATCCGCAA
>JAZKEH010000441.1:0-1880 GCA_040387155.1 Pseudomonadota bacterium
CCGCCGTAGTAACGGCCATTGCCAACGGTAAGTTCAAGCGCGCGTTGCCGATACATTTTTCCGTCAACGGTTAACTGCACCCTGAACTCGCTGCTGCGGGCCAGCGCACTGGAAGTTGCCTTCAAATAGCTTAACACGCCCCATTTCTTTTTAAGTTCGGGTGTCAATTCATGCGTTATACGTACACCGAGACCGATGTGGCATGCATTGAAAAAATGGTGGCCGTTAACTACGCCAAGGTCGATCCAGCGGCGGTTGTTGGCAACGATCAGGTCGAATGCCTTGTCGAGATTCGATGGAATGCCCAATGAGCGCGCCAGATCATTCGCCGTGCCGAGCGGCAGAATTGCCAGCGGCAGTTTGTTTTCGTACAGGGCTTGCGCAGTTGAGCTGATGGTTCCATCACCACCGCCTACGATGACGAAATCGATCGTATTGCCGCGCGCCGATATCTCGTTTGAGGTATGCGCGCAGTCTGAGGTCGAGACTGTCTCGACGGTGATACCGGCCAGTTGCAACTTTTCGAGGCCTGCGTCGATGCTGGCTTCACCGCCCTGCCGGCTCTTGGGGTTGATTATCAATAACGCTTTCTGCGGAGTACTCACTACACTGCCTTGTTATTTTGTGCCGGTTAACCGGTGTTGATACGTCGATATAGCGCTTCGAGGCAACTGTATATTCCGAATGCAACCAGGCCACACGCAACAGTTAATAATAGCCAGGGGCCTTGACCGGATGTCTGCAAAGAGGCCAACGCTTCGCCAATGCCACGTATCTGGTCCTGCTGGGCCCTCATCGCGGAGTCGAAAAAGAACCACCCGACGATACACCAGACTACGCCGCGGGCAATCAGTCCGAAGCGGCACACTGGGCGCGCCCAGAAGCGGGTAGTTTGCGGCAGGTTCATGTAACGTTCAAACCCGGCCCGCCAGCCTTTATAGAAGTGTGCGAGACCCGCAACTACACAGATGATTCCCACGCCGCCGAATGCCAGCTGTCCCGTGCCCGAGCTCATCTGTCCAAAGCTCTCTCCGCCCGGCACACTCTTCTTTAATACCAGCGAGATCGCCCAGACCGCAAGCAGCGCATGTGTGATCGAGCTGCCGAAAAGTGCCAGCCGTATGCCTATGCCTTTTAGCGAGGTACCGTGGCCATCGGTGTCCCGGACAGCCTGGATCAGGCGCCATGCTGAATAACCGAACAGGCCGATGATCAGTAGCATCAGCAGGGCAGATCCGAACGGTTGTTCGAGGATGGCGAGAATGGCGCCTTTGCTGTCGGTTGTATCACCGCCCATGCCAAGTGCCGTAAGTACAGCGAGTCCACCGATCACGAGATAAATGATGCCGCGGGCAACATATCCCATTTTTGCCCACCACTTGAATTCGGCGGGAATACAGATGTAGTCCATTGATTTCCTGTTGGCTCAGAATCCGTCTGCTTGCCCAGGTTGGGTAAGTCCTGATGGCTGTTCAACAAAATCCATAGATCGGGAACAGTCCAGCTTGCTCATCATGACTGATGCCATTGTGCTTCTGCAAGCGCCAAAATTGCGTTGCTAGATTGTCGGTTGCCCTGTTTCCTCATAAAGCCATTTTGCCAATAGCCAGCACAAAATTGCCCAGCCCGCGCCAGCCGTCCAGCCAGCAAGCACGTCCGTGGGCCAATGCACCCCAAGATATATGCGGCTCAAACCAACGAGGAACGTGATGATCATCGCGACGGAAAGAATGAAAGCCTTGACGCGTCGGCGTTTCTGCACCTGCGCAAGCAGCGCTCCCATCGTCAGATAAGTTGCTGCTGCCTGCATGGAATGGCCGCTCGGGAAACTCGCGGTGTAAACCTGCATGCCGTGTGGAACCAGATCCGGGCGCTGCCGG
>JAZKEH010000442.1:0-272 GCA_040387155.1 Pseudomonadota bacterium
TGCCCGGCAGCGCCGCGAGTACCGTGGCTGTGCGCATCAGCGGCTTGCAACTGCTGAATCCCGTTGTCATGAAACTGCAATTGCAACCGGTCGGCGACACTGCCATCGACTACAGGCCAGGCCAGTACATGAGCCTGATCAATCCAGCCGGCACCATTCGCAGCTACTCCGTCGCGAATGATTACCAGCGCGAAGGCGTGCTGGAATTCCATATCGCCTCCACCGCGCAAGGAGTCTTCACGAACTGGCTGTTCAACGCAGCACGCATTGGC
>JAZKEH010000442.1:282-6703 GCA_040387155.1 Pseudomonadota bacterium
CTGCTTCTATCTGCCCACTGACGGGCAGAACGAACCCTTGCTCTTGTCTGCACTCGGCACCGGTCTGGCGCCACTCTACGGCATCCTGCAGGACGCGCTCGCCAAGGGCCATCGCGGACCCATTACGCTGGTGCACGGCAGCGGCAAACCGGAGTTGCTTTACTACCAGGACAATCTGCAGACCCTGATGCAGCAGCACCCAAACTTTCGCTATCACGCCATCGTGCTCGACAATTCGGCATGTGTCGGCAGTTGCAAGCAGGGGGACGCGGAACAGGAAACACTTTCCCTGCTGGATGCCGCCCGCCTCGCCGAAACCAAAGTCTATTTGTGCGGCAACCCCGGCTTCGTCCAGCGTCTGCGCAAACAGACTTTCATGAAAGGCGTGCGTTCCGCCAACATCTTCTGCGATTCGTTTGTTGAACGCAGCGTGACTGCCAGCTGACGCCTGTCGTCTGTCCCTGTCACCTGGTACAAGCCCGCAAAACCGGCTTGTGCGTTACAAAAAGCTGCACTACGCTGGGCCTGCACTGACAGCGCAAGTCAGGAGGATCATGAAACACTCTTTTTCCTTATCTGCTTTTCTATCCGTATTGATACCCGCATTGATACCCGCACTGTTGTCCGCATTGTTGGTGCTGCCTGCAAGCGCATCAGCCCAATCCTTGACAGTAATCAGCGCCAGCAACCATGCCCGCAACTGCTCTTTCGCTGCGGAAAATGCCGCGCTCAAACTGTCGCCATCGCGCGAAGATGTTGCCACCTGCACCCGCGCCCTTGAATTCGATCATCTGTCGCCACGTGATCATGCGGCTACGCTCGTCAACCGCGGCATTCTGCTGGCAGCACATGAGTCGTACCAGGACGCACTCAACGATTACAACAAGGCCATGACACTGCGGCCCGAACTGGCCGAGCCCTACGTGGGCCGCGGCAACCTGTGGTTTCTCGCCGGCCGGTTTGATACCGCCATCGACGACTACAACAAGGCACTCGATCTGATGCTGGGCCGCTCCCATCTTGCCCTGTTCAATCGCGGCCTTGCCTATGAGAAAGCCGGCAAAGCCCAGGAAGCCATTGCCGATTACCGGCAGGCGCTGGCGCTGCAACCCGAATTCAAACTGGCGCAGGAGAAACTGGCCAAGCTGACAACGCAATGACGCTTGGCTGGATCGTAGCGCTCTACCTGCTGCTTACGCTCTGCATTGGTCTCGCCGCCAGCAAGCTGATCCATGGCGTCAGCGATTTCTTTTCCGCCAACCGCAAGTTGCCGATGGCGCTGAGTTCCATGGCGCTGTTTGCACTATGGTTCGGTTCCGAAACCATTTTCGGCGCCAGCGCTGAATTTATCGAAAACGGCCTGCTGGGAATCATCGAAGATCCGTTCGGCGCCACCTTGTGCCTCGTGCTGTTTGGGCTGCTGCTGGTGCGTCCGCTGTATCGCCAGAATCTGCTGACGCTTGGCGATCTGTTCCGCAAAGCCTATGGGCCACGCATCGAGTTTCTGTCGGCGTTCTTCATGATCCTTACCTTCGTCGGCTATATCGCCGGCCAACTGATTGCGTTATCGATCCTGTTCGACGCCGTCTTCGGCATTGATCCGGCTTACGGGCTGGTGCTGAGCGCCATCATCGTCACGCTGTACACCGCCGGCGGCGGCATGTGGGCGGTGTCGCTCACCGACTTCATGCAGAGCATCGTCATCATGCTGGGCATGCTCGCGATTTGCGGTTACTTGTTGATGCAGGTGGACGTTGCAGCCTTGTGGGTGCCGCCGAAGGAAAACTTCTTTGACTTCACGCCCAGTGCTGACAACGGCGTGAGCTGGCTCGACTACACTGCTGCCTGGTTGACGCTGGGACTCGGTTCGCTCGCCTCCCAGGACATCTTCCAGCGCGCCAATGCTGCGCGTTCAGAAAATGTCGCGGTGTACTCCACGCTGATTGGTGCTGGCCTCTATCTCGTGTTTGCAATGCTGCCGCTGCTGATGGCGTTGATGGTGTTCCAGCTGGAACCCGCGCTATTGGAAGGTGATCAGCAGGACACCTTGCTGCAACTGGTCGCCAATCACGCACCGGTGTGGATGCAGGGCATCTTCTTCGGCGCCTTGCTGTCGGCCGTGTTCAGCACATGCAGCGGCGCCTTGCTGGCGCCGTCCTCGATCCTCGCTGAGAACCTGGTCAAACCCTTGCTGCTGAAGAACGACAGCGAACAAAGCCTGTTGCAGGCGTCACGCTGGTGCGTAGTGCTGATGGCTATTATCGCGACACTGCTGGCGCGGGCATCCGACAGCATCTACGAACTCGTTGGCCAGTCGTCGTCCTTCGGTGCCGTTTCCATACTGGTGCCCATGCTGTTTGCACTGTTTGGCAAACGCCACTCGGCACTGGGCGCACTGCTGTCGATGAGCCTGGGCCTTGTGGCCTATCTGGTGTGTGAGTATGGGTTGCCGGAGTTTCCGGTGCCGCCGATGTTTGTCGGCATGCTGGCGTCGCTGGCGGGAATGTTCATCGGGCTGTCGTTGCACAGCCGCAGTCTGGCGCTGACGCGCTAGGCCATCACGACACGATTGCCGCCGTCCTTGCGTGCCAGTGTCAGATTCTTTGCTGCATCGGCCACCAGTTGATCTGGCGTTTGGCCCGCCAGTTTTGCAACACCAACACTGATCGTGAACTTCAGCGGCACTCCCTGCAGCACAAAGCTTTGCTGCGCACATTCTGTCAGCAGGCGATTAGCCAACACTTCAGCGCCTTCCAGCGCCGTTTCGGGCAACAACACCAGGAAACGCGCCTCATCCCAACAACCCGGGATGTCCTGTGACCTGAGATGTTTGCGCAGCAGCTGCGCAAGAATTTCGCGAGTGGCCAGTGAAAAACGCGAACCATAGCGGGCCGTTTGCACTTTCAGATAGTCGGCTTCGATGAACATCAGACAACAATCCGTCGGATAGCGTTGCGCGCGACCCAACTCTGCCACCAGCAACTTTTCCATCAGGCGACGATTGGCGAGGCTGGTACTCAGATCACCAAAGGTCAGCTGGTTGAGATCATCAATGCTGACCATCAACTCGCGTTCTGCTTTCACCCGAAAATATTCGAAGAAGTAGGCAAGCATGCACATCATCGTATAGATCGCGGTGATACGAACGACGAAGGTGGTGGTATAGCGATCAGTGTCGAACCCAAAGGTTCCGGCTTCCAGTACCCAGGTCAACACCATCAGTGTCACCACGGAGAAAACACCCGCAGTGCTGCCTTGCAGAAACATGGCTACCAGCGGGAACACGAAGTAGTACAACGGCCCGGTATTGGCGGTACCGCCGGTATAGAACAGGTAGAGGCACAGCGTGCCCATCAACAAGGTCAGGAAATGTTTGGTGAAGCTGTAGCGGTGCGTGTACCAGGCAATCGTGTAGACAGCGAAGGTGGTTAGCGCGAACGCGAAAATGATCAGGCCGAAACCGACGTCACCGCGGTACAGCGCCGCCATGCCAAACAGCATCAGAAAAATGATCGCAACAGCGCTGTACAACCCGCACAACAGGAAATGCGTATGTTCCCGATCTTTGAGACTGGCCTGCAGCCGCTCCTGGATCGGAACCGGAATGGCCCACAGTGGCTCTTTGGAAATTTCGAGATCTTTGTCGATCACAGCAACTCTCTTCAGGGCCCGATGTCATGCCGATGTCGGCACTCAAACTGCATTGTTCAAAGCACTTTTAACGGCACTTATACCCCATTGCTGTAGCAGAACGAACTTTCAGAGCGCGGGCTTTTTGGCGCTGAAGGTAATGTGGAACACCCAACCGCTGGCCATGGCCACCACCGTCATGACGACGAGGATGTCGCTGTAGGGAAAACCGCTCGCATTGGCAGAGGCCGACAGCCAACCGCTGTCGAACCAGCGATTGTCCAGAATGCGTCCCACCAGCGTGGTGCCGAGCGCACCCGCCACGATACTGATCAGGTTGAAGATGCCCATGCCGATGCCGGACTGCTCCGGCGCCAGCGTCTGCGATACTGAATTGATCATGGCCGTCTGGAACATCGTAAAGCCGACGTAGTTGCCCAGCATCGCCACCATGACCACCCACGAAGTAAAGCCCAGTAGCGTCGCCATCATGACCATGCTGCCCGCCAGCAACACCACACCAATCGACGCGACAAAGGCATTGCCACGCTTGTCCGCCAGCGCCCCGGCATAGGGCCCCATGAACACTGCGCTGATCGCACCAGGGAACAACAGCATGCCGATCTGCTGCGTGCTGAGGGCATGTACGTCCGTCAGCATGAGCGGAATCAGGAAGAAGACACCCAACACAACCGAGAACAACGTCATCCCGACAAAAACGCCGTTACGAAAACGCGTGTTGCGAAACAACTGCGGATCAATAAAAGGATCTTTCGCCTTCATCAACCACAGCACCATCGCGGTACTGATGACGATGAAAGCAATCAGGTACACAGGCAGCATGAAATTCAGGTACAGCACCAACAGGCCGACAGCGAGCGACACCAGGATGGCGCCGACCAGATCAACATGCCCTTCGCGCTTTGGCTCAATGGGGATATAGCGGCGCAGAAACGGCAGTGCGATCAGCGTCGGCAACGGCATGACAAACAGGAAGGCCCAATGGAAGTTGCCGGAAACAAAGCCACCGATAACGGGACCAACACCGATGCTGACTGACACCATCGACGTGATGAAACCAAAGACTTTGCCGCGCCCTTCTTCCGGCACGAAACGCGCAATCACCACGAAGGTAAGCGCCGGAATTGCGGCGGCACCCATTGCCTGCAGACCACGCGCCATCACAACCACCGGGTAGCTGTCCTGGCCGATGAACCCGATCACCGATGCCACGCAGTAAATCCACGTGCCCACTTCAATCAAGCGACGCAACGAATACAGATCAGCCAGCTTGCCGTAGATAACGGAGCCAATGCCGAAGAACACCATGAAGATCGTCATCACCCAGCTGACGCTGGCAGCGCTCAACGAAAACTGTTCGGCAATCTTCGGGATCGACACGTTGAAAACCGTCTCGTTGAGGACCGCGAAGAAAATAAGGTAGGTCAGCCAGCGTACGAGCTGGCGTTGGGAGTTGTCTGCTTGCATGGGGGAATCAATCCTGGTCTTCGTCTTCTTCTTCGTCGTCATCGTCAGTGGCGGCATCGATAACGGCACCGCCCACCTTGATGGGCGCCGTCACAACAGCCCCGGCTACCGCCGCTGTGGTACCAACGACCACACCGACCGCCGTGGCAACGCAGCCACCGAGTGACAGACAGCACAACAGCACCAGGGTACGCAGGGAAAGGGACACAGGGGCAAAACCGGAGAACGACGACGGGCCGGGATTCTAGAGAGAACGCCCCGGCCTGTCATGGCTTTGTTGATGAGGCCAATACCCTTAACAGGAAACTCACAAAATACTCATCTAAAAACAACAATTTAGCGCGAATTTTAATTCAAGCTGGCAACGCATGGCGCCGTAGATAGAGCCGACATTTGCGCTCAACGGAGGAACCCATGCGCCTGAAGTTTGTAGTAGTCACACTGGTCACAGGATTGTTGTCGTCATTCACCACTGCAGCCGTTTGTCCGCTGCCCACTGAGCCGGAAATTCCCGACGGCAGCGCTGCGTCCGGCGCAGAAATGTTGCGAGCAAAAAAGGCGATGGAGGTCTATCTGGCGGAGCTTGCCAAATACCTGGAGTGCGATTCGTCGCCCATCAAGAAGAAACGCGCAGAACAGCAAGCCTCTGCGGTCAATGGGTTGTTCGAAGAACAGATGAAGCGCTACAAGGAAAAGAGTTGAGGCGTGAGGCACGCCATGGCGTGCCCGTACCCAAACACTTCCCTGCCATGAAATGAAAACGCGAGGCGAAGGCAGCGCTCTCGCCTCGCGTTTCGTTGGGCGACTACATTGGCTAACTACGCCTGCGGCATTTGATCTTCGCGCACCCACCAGCCGTGAACCTGGCCGGGGTTGCGCACGGGCAGCTTGACTGTGGCAATCGGACCATCAGCCAACCGCTGCGCATCGAGAATGACGAAGTCGGTGCGACCATTTTCGTTCTGACGGGTAACAACGCCGACGAGATAGCCTTCACCTTCTGCCGACGTAGCCGACTTCGGCGCAAAGCAGCACTCGGCCAGGCCGGCGCCCGGGCCTGCATCCCAGTAATCCTGCTTGCCGGTCTGATGATCGAAGCGCACGTAGCAAGCGTTGGCTTGCTGACCCTGCGGCGCATTGATGTTGCGTGAGCCGAGGAAGCCATAACGGTAGTGCTGCGTGTTGTAGCGATCATCCTGACGCGGCAAGGCACCCTGCCATGGCGACAAACGCTCAATGGTGTAACCGTTGACACTCTTGTCATTCATGTTGGCCGACAGGCGCGTGATGAAACTGCTGCCCT
>JAZKEH010000443.1:0-1646 GCA_040387155.1 Pseudomonadota bacterium
TGACTTGTCCTCGCGCAAGCCGATACCGGCAGCACTGTCACCGACTATCCAGCTACCCACCAAGGTATAAACGGGTTGCTGGCTGAGGTGATCACGAAATTTCGGCAGCGGGCAAAACTGCTGACGGACATAACCGGCTCCGTCATAAGGACCTTCGGCGACGAGACGCTCACCGTTAAAGTCGACCAGCTCAACATTGGCGCCTTCGCGTGAGTACAAGGGCTTGCGTACCCAACCTGTCGTCAGCGCTTGCGGCGATGCACTTTCAAAATAACTCTCCAGCAAATTGGGATGCTCCGGATATTTCTTCCACAGCAACGGCAATATCCCCTTGTTCGACAACAACAGTTTCCACGCAGGTTCGAGCCAGCGGATGTTCGACGTCAACAACGCTGGTGCCAGCTCTTCCGCCAGCATGAATTCCCATGGGTACAGTTTGAACATGCCCTGAATTGCGTTGCCTTCTGCATCGACCAGTTGATCGTTCGCCTCGCCTATCTGATCGAGCGGCGTAAAACGCGTGGTCAAACCAGCCTGCACGGCACAGTCCATCAGGTAGTGGGTGTTGCCGACATCTTCCGCGCTGGTGGTCACGCACGTGAAATGGAACGGCTCAGGCAGCAACAAAGTGCCGAACGCTTCGATAAGCTTTTCCTGGATGGAGTTGAACTGATCAGCTCCCTTCGGCAGAAAGCGCGCGTCAATCTGCGCTTCCAGCCACAACCACTGAAAGAAGCCGCTTTCAAACAGCGAGGTTGGCGTGTCGTAGTTGAGCTCGAGCAACTTCGGCGGCGTACGGCCGTCGTAGGCGAAGTCCATGCGGCCGTACAGATGCGGTTGCGTACGCCAGCTGTCGGCAATCCAGTCCCAGTACGCGGGTGGAATCGCGAGCTGCGTCAGCAATTGTTCGCTGGTGAGAATCTCCGGCACCAACGCCAGCGCCATTTCATGCAGCTCTTCAGTGGCGGGCTCCAGTTGCTCTTCGATCTGCTGCGAGCTGAACTGGTAATAGGCACTTTCGTCCCAGTAGGGTTCGCCATCAATCGTGTGATAGTCGAAGCCGACCGCCTCCGCCTGTTCGCGCCAGTCGGCGCGCTCCAGAATGGGTTTACGCTGCATGGAGCAACGGATCAGCCACCGAAGGTGCTACGGGTGCCGGTGCTGCTGGCCATACGCGCTGCAGTAGCGCCAAAGCGGCCGCTACGCGTGAGCGCGCCACGCTGGGGTACGACAGCATTCGGTCGCACCTGCACTGCGCCCACGCCAGCGGCGACCGGATAGTTGGTAGCGGTACGGAAGGTGCTGCGGTCATCGCGCGACTTGTACAGAGGCTGGGTTGGCACATTGTTGCGAGTGCCCGGCGCGTTGACGTTGCTGCGCGGATCACCCACAGGTGCGGCAGTGCCGGGCGCAAACTGCCCGCCCATTGGCGACAACATGCGGCCCGCCATGTAGCCCATCATCATCGGCATGAAGAAGCCGCCACTGGCCTGATGCTGCGGTGGCGTCGTTTCACACTGTTCGGGGCCGAAATCGGTTTCGCATTCTTCGCGGGTAGCGTATTTCGGCGCTACTTCAGGATGCAGGATAGCGGCTTGCTGGATATCGGCCTGACACTCGGAGGACGCGCCGGGATTGGACTGGCT
>JAZKEH010000444.1:0-3066 GCA_040387155.1 Pseudomonadota bacterium
TCACCTACGCCAACACCAGCGCTGAACTTACTGAGCGTGCGCCTGGTCTGGTCGGCCCGTTCGATGCGCTGGCTGGCGCCCGCCTGCCTGGCCATGCCGAGCATCAGGGGTCCGTCAATCTGATCTACTCCGCGCAGTGGAGCGACTACAACGTGGCCTTCAACTACGGCGTCATCTTTACCAGCGACGTCTACAACATTGTGGGTGGCGCTGAAGACCCCTTGGTAGATGCCACCGCTGGTGATGCACCCGCTGATCGCGGCGGCGAATCGCTGCCCGGCTATGGCGTACAACACGTCTCGCTGACGGTTGGCAAGGACAACTGGACGCTGCAAGCCTATATCGACAACCTCGCCAACAAGTACTACCTCACCGGCACCAAGGGCTCGCGCCGCTTCCTCGCCGATGAACTGAACGGCCCTGGCCGCGATATCAATGGCTTTACGCAGCGCTCGTATGGCCAGAACGTGGGGACGCCGCTTACTGCTGGTGTAAGGCTCAACTATACGTTCTAGGACGCTCTGGAGCGTGGTTATACTGGCCGGCATGTGTATATCCTCCATGCCGGCTTTTTCATGACTACAGCTATTTCTGCATCGTTGCAGTCTGCGGTGCGAGCGCTGAATGCAGCCAACTGGCCCGAACTCAAGCGCTTGTGCGAAAGCGTGCTGCAGCAAGATGCCAGGCAATCTGAAGCCTGGTTCCTGCTGAGCGTCGCCGCCGCTGCCGAGCGCAAACCTTCCACGGCACTCACACTGGTTGGCCGTGCGCTAGCGCTGCAGCCGGACAATGCTGAGTATCTGGCTCAACAAGCGCGTTACCACACGCAGCTGCATCAACACGCTGCGGCATTGGCCGCGGCAGATCGCGCGCTGGCGCTGCAACCGCAACGGCCCTTGCTGCTCGATACGCTCGGTGTTGTGTACAGCAAGCTCGGCGAACAGGCCAAAGCTGCCATGGCACTGCGCGCCGCCGTGCAACTGGCACCCACCAATGCGCAATACCATTTCAATCTTGGTTCGGTTGAGCAGTTTCTCGGCAACGCGGAAGCGGCTCGTCTTTGTTATGAACAGGCGCTCGCGTTGAAGCCAGACTTCTGTCGTGCCTATTGGGCGCTGTCGGAGCTGGAGAAAAATGCCGGCAATTCCGGCCTGCTCGCCCGCATGCTGGAGTTACAGAGCAAGCCAGGCATCGGCACAGAGGACATGCTGTATCTCTCCCACGCTATCGCGCGCGAGTACGAGAAGCTCGGCGATGCCGCGCAAGCCTTCGCACAGCTTGAGCGTGGCAAACAACAGCGCAAGCAACAGGTGCACTACACCGGTAGCAGCGACGCCGCGTTATTCGACGCAATGAGGAACGCTTTCCCGCTGTCGTCATCTGCCGTGGCGTCCAACCCATCAGCCAATGACTCGGGCAGCAATGCCATCTTCATCGTTGGAATGCCACGCTCCGGCACCACGCTGGTCGAGCGAATGCTGGCAAGTCATTCGCAAGTGATCTCGCTTGGCGAGCTGCAGGAATTGCCGCTGGCGGTAAAACGCGTTGCGAAGACGGCCTCACCGGTAGTGCTCGATACAGCCACCATCACCGCCGCCTGCGCCGCCGATGTTGCGGCCATTGGCGATCAGTATCTGCAACGCCTCAAGGACCGCGTACCTGCCGACAAACGCTTCATCGACAAGATGCCGCTCAATTTTCTGTATGTTGGCTTCATCCTCGAAGCACTGCCCGCCGCAAAGGTTGTCTGCCTGCGCCGCAATCCGCTCGACACGATACTCAGCAACTACCGCCAGTTGTTCGCGCTGGATTTTTCGTACTACAACTACCACTACGACCTGGCCGACACTGCCCGTTACTACGTGCTGTTCCATCGTCTGATGAATCATTGGCAGCAACGCTATGGGGACCGATTTCATGAAGTGCACTATGAGCAGCTGACGGCAACTCCCGAACCGGTGCTGCGTCATTTGTTGAACCATCTCAAGCTGCCATGGGAAGCCGATTGCCTAGCCTTCCACGACAACCCCACCGCCAGCACCACAGCCAGCAGCATCCAGATACGGCAACCGCTCTACACCAGCGCGGTTGGCCGCTGGCGCAAGTACGGCGAGCTGCTGCAGCCCGCACGCGCAGTATTGGACAACGAAGGAATTGCGTGGGATCACTAGAGACAAACCCTGGACATAATCAGGGTAGTGGTAGCGCAGGCAGCAGGAATTTTTGTTCGAAAACATCGGCGGGAAGTGGTTTGCTGAACAGGTAACCCTGCATTTCGTCGCACCCCAGCAAGTGCAGCAGTCGTGACTGCTCCTCGGTCTCAACACCTTCGGCCACCACCTTGAGTTTCATCGAATGCGCGAGCGTGATGATGGTCGATACCAAGGCCAGCCCGTCCGGGCTTGATGTCATGTCAATTACAAACGAGCGATCTATCTTCAACGTGTCAACTGGCAGTTTGGCCAGATGACTGAGTGAAGAATAACCGGTGCCGAAATCGTCAATCGCGATGGTAACGTTGAGGGCGCGGATCGCCTTGAGAGCGTCGATGGTGTGTATGACATTCTCCATGATCAGACTTTCGGTTATCTCCAGTTCGAGACCGTCTGCCGCGTGCGGATGAATACTCAATGTCTGCTTTATGTTGTCGATGAACCCGGCATTGCGCAATTGCGCAGGTGATACATTGACGGCAATACGAACGGCCGGCAAACCTGCCGCGCGCCAGCGCAGATAGTCTGCAACCGCTTGCTGCAGCGCCCAGTTCCCCACGTTTTCGATCAAGCCCGTCTCTTCCAATAGCGGAATGAAGCGGCCCGGTAGCACCAGGCCGGCAGCCGGATCATGCCAACGGAGCAACGCCTCCACACCGGTGAGCTTGCCGGTTCTGAGGTTTATCTTTGGCTGGTAATGGAGTTCAAACTGGTTTTTCTCGATCGCTTCACGCAGACGGTTTTCCAGTGTCAGATTCTCCGCCACTGTTTCATTCATGCTTTGCGCATAAAACACATAGCGGCTGTTGCTCTTCTTCGCCGTTTTGAGTGCAGCCTCGGCGTTACTGATCAG
>JAZKEH010000444.1:3076-3643 GCA_040387155.1 Pseudomonadota bacterium
AACGTTTCGACGTTGTCACCGTCCCTGGGAAATTTTGCAATACCAACTTTGACGGCCAGCCGGAAAACTTCACCATTGAGCATGAACGGGTGCTCCATGAAGGCAGCGGTTTGCTTCTCGACCCGTTGAAAAAATTCGCTTTGACTTTGTATGTCCGGGTACAGGATTGCAAAATGGTCTGCACCCACGCGTCCTATCCGATTGATGTCCTGCACATTGTCCGTCAGCAACTGGGCCACTTGTATCAACAACTGGTCACCCGCGTGGCGCCCAAGACTTTCATTGATATAGCGGAACCGCTCCAGATCGATAAGCACCAACGCCATTGTCTCGCCCGCCTCCGCAGCGCTGCGCATGCTCACTGCCACGCGTTCCAGAAACAGCGTGCGGTTTGCCAGGCCAGTGAGTTCGTCGTAGTAGGCAAGGTACTTAAGCCGCGCATTCTTCTCCAGATGGTCAATTGCAAAAGAGATGTCGCCTGCCAGTTCAGTCAGCAGGTTCATTTCCTCTTGCTGGAAAAATCCGGCTTCGCTGGCATAGAGCCCCAGTACACCCACGGCTTTATCA
>JAZKEH010000445.1:0-1819 GCA_040387155.1 Pseudomonadota bacterium
CAGGTGCTGTTTCCGCTGGCACTGATCGGCGGCGGCATGTTGTTCACCGCCGCCATCTTTGCTGATCTGCATCATCCGCTGCAGCGCTTTCATTATCTGACACTGCCGTGTTCCAACCTCGAACGCTTCCTCAGCCGCTACCTGCTGACAGGTCCATTGTTCTTCCTGTTCGTTCTGGTGGGATACAGCGTGTCTGATAACGCCGCCGCCTTGCTGGGCACAGCATGGCTGGAAGACCGCGCTGCCGCTTTTACGTTTGGCGCAACACCGGTATGGCAGCTGTCGCTGCTCTATTTCCTGATGCACGCCACCATGCTGCTGGGTGCCGTGTACTTTCGTTCCTACGCACTGATCAAGACCGGATTGGTGAGCACACTGATAGTGTTCTGGTGTTCCCTCGTACAGATCCTCGCCCTCAGGCTGGTGTTCTTTGAATTCTTCACCTCCGTGATTCCGGATGAAGCGATTGCCTTGCCAGCGCCGCTATTCGCGCGCTTGCCGGAAATTACGTTCGCCTTTGGCTTCCTGCTGCATACGTGGATCCTGTACCTCGCTTACGCAACCCTGTGCGAGCACGAGGTGCAGGAATGAACTTCAAACCCAACTATCCGATCTATCTGCAGGTCGCAGACTACATCTGCGAGAAGGTGTTGACGGGTGTGTGGAAGGATGGCGACAAGTTGCCCGCAGTAAAGGATCTCGCGGTGCTGACGTCGGTCAACCCGAACACTGTCATCAAGGCGCTCACCTGGCTGCAGGACAACGAGATATTGCTGACTCAGCGAGGCATCGGTTACTTCCTCACGGACGGTGCTGCCGCGCGCACGCGGGCCCTGAAGCGCAAGCAGTTCATCGATGACGACTTGCCGGAAGTATTCGCCAGCATGCAGTTGCTTGATCTCGGTCTCGATGAACTCGCAGCCCTCTACACCCAACACAAGGCGCAACACGGGACACAGCAGCAGACTGGTGCAGATCGCATGGTCGCCACCCACGCAGGAGAGCCAACATGAAAAGAAGTACTCGTCGTATCCTCCTTACCATTCTGGCCCTCAACGGCGTGATTGTGTTGTACACCGTCATCGGTCGCCTGACGGCGATAAATGCCGAGCCGCGGCCCACGCGGACACCCGCAGAGCAGTTGGCCGAACTGCGTGACTTCACGATCATCAGAGGTGAGGGCGACTTCAGTCTCGAAGTGGTGCAACAAGCCGATTTTTCCGTGGAGTTCACACCAGCTGGGGCCAGTACTGGCAGCTTGCGTACGTTCCGGCGCAACAATGAGCTGGTGATCTTCGGCCAGAACAACCCGCCTGACGGCAAGCTCCGCATCGGCTTGCCGGTATTGGAAGAAGTGACGATGGAGACGGCGTCGATCACCATCAGCGGCTTCGCTGGTGAAAAGCTGCTGGTGCGTGGTGAAGGGGTGCCGCAGATCGTGTTGCTTAACAACGATATCGAGCAATGGAGTGTTACTGCCGGCGGCCGCAGCGAAGTGCAGGTCGATCAAACCACCATGGCCAACGGCAAGATCCGGATGCTGGGGCAGGGTGTGATCAGTGTCATTCAATAGCGCGAAATAGAAACCAACTCCAACCAACCGGAATTTTCCATGTTGCAACTTTCCCAGGTCTCCAAGACCTACGGGCGGGCAGTGCACGCCCTCGACAATATCAATCTCGATATTCCGCGCGGCATGTTCGGCCTGCTCGGTCCCAATGGTGCCGGCAAGTCGACGCTGATGCGCACGATTGCGACGCTGCAATTACCCGACAGCGGCACTATTCGTTTCGACGGTATCGATGTGCTGCGGGAGCGC
>JAZKEH010000446.1:0-5485 GCA_040387155.1 Pseudomonadota bacterium
CCCCTCCAGCGGTCGCGGGCGACTGGCCGGGGCGCTCTCACTGGTCATCTGCGGTTTAATTGCCGCTTCATTTTTATCCTCTCCTTTTATGCCGACCTTACTCGCGTTGGATGCATCCACCGAAGCTTGCTCCTGTGCCGTCCTGCTTGACGGCGTTGTCCACGAACGATTTCAGCTCGTCCCCCGTCAGCACACCCAGTTGCTGCTGCCGATGATCCATGAACTGATGCGAGAACTTGATCTCGGTTTTGCTGATCTGGATGCCGTGGCCTTTGGCAAGGGGCCGGGTTCGTTCACTGGCTTGAGAATCGCAGCCGGTGTCACCCAGGGCATCGCCTTTGCCGCTGAGTTGCCGGTGATTCCGGTTTCCACGTTGGCAGCACTCGCTGTGGAAGCGGCCGGCGACAATGAAGACGCGTTGGTTTTCAGTTGTCTCGATGCGCGCATCGATGAAATCTACTGGGGCTGGTACCAGGTGCAGCGCGGCACAGCCATACTGGTCGGTGAGGAACAGCTCTGCCGGCCTGAACTGGTCGCTGCGGCGCTGCCGTTGGCGGCAAGTCATGTGTTGGCCGCTGGCAATGGACTGGCCTATCGCAACAGATTACCGGCAAATCTGGTCAGCACCTTTGCTACCAGTGAGCCCGATCGATTGCCGCGTAGTGGTCACATCGCAAGAATTGCTGCGCAACTGTGGCTGCAAGGCGCGACTATCACGCCGGACGCAGTCAACCCGGTCTATTTGCGTGACAAGGTCACGCAGGGATAACGGACACTCTTTTCTTCTTTCTGATTATTGAAGCTGGATTGTTATGGATTTTGACGTAATCCGCGCGACCGTACTTGCCCTCATTCAAGGGTTGACCGAGTTCCTCCCTGTTTCCAGTTCTGCCCACCTGATTTTGCCTTCCGAGTTGTTGGGTTGGGCAGACCAGGGTCTGAATTTCGACATGGCGTTGCACATGGGCAGTCTTGTCGCCGTGCTCGTTTATTTCCGCAAGGATCTGCTGACAGTCGCTACCGCCATGTTGACGCACATGGTGAAAAAGCAGCCTAGTGTGGAAAGCAAACTGGGTTGGTTCATCATTCTCGCGACTATTCCGGTAACGGTGGCAGGACTGCTGTTCGAGGATGTCGTAGAGACGCAAATGCGCAGCGTCAACGTCATCATCGTCACCACGCTGTTTTACGGATTGCTGCTGGGTATTGCCGACAGACGTGCAAAGCAAACCCGTGGCATGGAAGATCTGGACTGGAAGACCAGCCTGATAATCGGTCTCGCGCAAATGATGGCGATCATTCCGGGGACCTCCAGATCCGGTGTCACGATGACAGCTGCATTGTTCTGCGGCCTGAGGCGAGACGTAGCAGCGCGTTTTTCTTTTCTGTTGTCCATTCCAACCATTGGCGGCGCGGCATTGCTGAAACTCATCGAGCTGCTCGAGAGTCCCGCGATCAACTGGCATGAGCTGCTGTACGCAATGACGATTGCTGCTCTGACGGCATATTTGTGCATTCACTATTTCCTGAAACTCATCGCACGCATCAGCTTCATGCCGTTTGTCGTCTACCGACTATTGCTGGGGGTGGTGTTGCTGGTATTTTTTGCGCTGCCGTCGGAGGCCCAAACCATGTATGTCAAAGACCAGCGCAGCGCCAATCCTGACAAGATCGTGATCCAGGTGGACCAGGCGACGCTGGATGATCTGGACTATCGCCTTACCCACACACGCTGGCCGATGGACATGGCGAATGACGACTGGGCCTACGGCACCAACAGGGATTATCTGCAGGAGCTGGTGGAGTACTGGGCGACTGATTACGACTGGCAAGCACAGCAGCAATGGCTGAACAACTTCAACCACTACCGCACCATGATTGATGGTGTCGGTATCCACTACATTCATCAGCGCAGCACCGACCCGGAGGCGATTCCTGTTCTGCTGTTGCACGGCTGGCCAGGCAGTTTTGTGCAGATGCTCAAATTGGTCCCGCTGCTGACAGATCCGGTGGCGCATGGTTTGCCAAACACGCCCTCATTCCATGTCGTGGTGGCGTCGCTGCCTGGCTTCGGATTCTCAGATGCGCCGCAGGCGCCGGGCATGAATCTGGAAGGCTTTGCCGAACTGATGGCGAAGCTGATGCACGACAAGCTTGGCTATCAGCAATACGGTGTACGCGGTGGAGACATCGGTGGGGCCACGATAGACCAGATGGCACGCCACTATCCTGATCAGCTCCTCGGTGCCCATCTGACGCAGATCATCGTTGCTGGCGGCGCGCCGGCACAGGACAAGGCGACTGACGCTGAGCGTGCCTTCCTCACTGCCAGCGCTGCCTTGGCGAACAACGAGTTGTCCTATTCGCGTCAGCATGCCTCCAAGCCACAGACGCTTGCCTATGGACTTACCGATTCTCCCGCGGGTCTTGCCGGCTGGATCGTCGAGAAGTACCGCACCTGGGGCGACACCAAGGGCAATATCGAGAGCCGTTTCGACAAGGATTTTCTGATCACGACGCTGATGAGCTACTGGCTCAGCAGCAATATCGGCCCTTCGGTGCGTACCTATTATGAGATGGTGCGCAATCGCGGCAACACCAACAGGATCGACGTACCGGTCGCTTTCCTGATGAGCAAGAATGATATGTTTCCGCCGGCGCCACGCGAGTGGGCGGAGCGTAGCCACAATGTGGTCCACTTTTCCGAAACGGCGACCGGTGGTCATTTCCTCGAATGGGAAGAACCGGAACTGGTCGCGCGTGACATGCAGGAATTTTTCGGCAAACTGGCTTCAGCAAACCAATAGCACACTGACAAGAAACATTGACAAGAAAAGGGGACGACACATGGATACCTTGCAGCGACTCGTGATCGAACAGGCCTGTACCCGCCTGATGAACCAGTTCGCCATACTCAACGACAGCGGCCGCTTTGCCGAATTGGCAGCGTTGTTTACTGACAACGCCCGCTACGCGCGACCGATTGCGCCGGACGCAATGATCGAAGGCAAGACCAACATCCTCGCCACCTTTGAAAGCAGGCCCAAAGAGCGAGTAGGGCGTCATTTCATCAGCAATATCGTCATCGATGTGCAGAGTGCAGAGAAGGCTACCGGCATTTGTTATGTGCTGCTGTTCAGCGGCCACGTCGACAAGCCGGCAGAGAAGTTCGGCCTGCAGGCGCAGGCACCGCAGCTGGTGGGTGAGTATCACGATGAGTTTGTACTGACGGCTGCCGGCTGGCAGTTCCAGCAGCGCAAGGGGCGCATCATTTTCTCGGCGTAGCGGCGTTTGTCTGGCTTCGTGGGGATTTAACGAGAGTCTTAACCCCGATAGTTCAGTTCGATCTTGATGCCGTTGGGGTCGAACAGGAACAACTGTATCAGTCCGACGTGCGGCACATCGTTGCGGTGGAACGGCACGTTGAGGCGTTCAAGCTTATCCATCATCTCCTGCGCATTGTGGCCATTGAAGGCGACGTGATCGAACACACCAGTGCTGTTCGCACGTGTCGTGACTGGAATGCCCAGTGCCGCTGAATGCACCGTATAGGTTTCCCATTCGGCAATGTGGATCACTGGCGTATCACCGAGGTAGAGCCAGTAGCCGGGAAAGCCGAGGTCGGCCCGAAAGCCGACCTCAAGCCCTATTACATCGCGATAGAAATCGCAGGTCTGGTCAATGTTGTCGGTCATTACCAGGTAGTGCTCAAGTTTGGTCAGCGGCATGGTGGCTCCTGCGGGCAAGGTAGATTGCAGCAATGATAACCAATGCAGCACCTCCAAGGCTTGGCGTAGGCTCATCACCGACAGCCGCCCGGTGGCAAGGTGGTGGGTTTGCACGTAAGCCTTGCCCACGCCAAACCCACCCTCATCAATCAATTGCGGCAACAGACCTGGACCTGTCAATCAGGTCGCTGATTCCTGCAGGGCCTGTCGCAGGATGGCGATTGCGACTTCCATGTCTTTGCGCGTTACCAGCAAGTCGGGCAACAACCGGATGATGCCGTTGCGGGTGGGGACCACCAGCAAACCTGCATCGGCACAGCGAAGGGTCAGCTGCCGCGCCAAAGCCGGCTCATAGAATTCAAGCGCGCAGATCAGCCCGAGCCCACGCACATCGCGAATCAGTTGCGGAAAGCTTTGCTGTAAACCTTGTACGGCCTGCAGCAGGAACTCGCCTGATAGCTCCACCCGACTGGCGATGTTGTGCTCCAGCAAATAGCCAATCACCGTCTTCGATAGCGCACAGCCGAGCGGATTTCCGCAGTAGGTGCCACCGTGATCGTCCTTCTGGATACGGGCATTCACACTGGCACTGACGGCAAAGGCAGCAAAGGGAAAGCCGGCAGCGATACCCTTGGCCATCGTCAGAAAATCAGGAGCGATCGGCAGGGGGCTATGTTCAAGCGCAAAGAATTTGCCGGTGCGGCAAAAGCCCGTCTGGATTTCATCGACGATCAACCGTGCGCCATGTTGCCGGCAAAGCGCCTGCACTTCGCCGAGCCATGAAGCGGGTGGAATTCGCACGCCACCTTCGCCCTGGATTGGTTCCACGATGACGGCGGCAGTGTCGTCATCAATGACGGCCGCGAGCGCCTCAGTATCTCCATGTGGAATGAAGACAATGTCGGGCAACTGTGGCAGGTAGCGACTGGTATTGTCGGTGCCGCGCGACACCGACAACGTGTTGAACGAACGCCCGTGAAAGGCCCCTTGCGTACTGATTACCTTGTTCTTGCCGCTTAGTTTGCGGGCGAGCTTCAAAACCGCATCGTTGGCTTCCGCGCCGCTGTTGCAGAAGTACACATGCGTGAGACCGGCGGGCAGCACGGTCTGCAATTGCTGTAAGAGCGCTGCGCGTTCCGGCGAGTAGGTGAAACCCGCATTCGGGCTCTGCATCAAGCGCGCTGCCTGTGCCGCAATCGCCGCCACCACCGCGGGATGACTGTGGCCCAGACAGGTCACGCCCCAGCCGGACGTGAAATCAAGATAGGCCTTGCCCGCTTCGTCCCACACCTGCGTACCTTTGCCATGGGTGAAGGCGAGCGGCAGCCGCTCACAGAAGGTGATACCCAGTTCATTCTCTATGTCGATGGTGCTCATAACGTCTCCTTGATTGAAACGCAGGCAAAAAAAAACCCCCGGAGTCTGGTGACATCCGGAGGTTTTTGGAAACCTGCTTGGTGGTGGTTTACAGCATCACTGCTGCTTGCTTCTCCACACCGACACTCCGGATGCTGACGTTGCCGCGCGCGCACGACGGTACGCCAACGCTGGTGCGGCGGAGGCGGACATCAATGCTTGTGCGTGCAATGCGAGGAGCATTTTGGCTTTCGGCTTGGTTGAAGAAGGCGCGCACTTTATCTGCGGTGCGCTGCTGGCGTCAATTGGAAAATTTTGAGGCCGCGCCGAACTTGAGGAGTGGAGCAGGCGGCGAGGGTTGCGGCGACTCGAGGCCATGGATGGCCGAGCGGAAGCCTACA
>JAZKEH010000447.1:0-603 GCA_040387155.1 Pseudomonadota bacterium
GGGGTTATGGCCAGCCATGCGCGCTCCCTGCTATAGCTCAAGCCCCTTCTGTCCAGGCTGCCAGTTACCCAGCTCCAGCTGCGCCTTGCCAATACCCATATTCTTCAGCCAGCGTGCAATTGCATCCAGACTGACCCACGTCTTCAACTTGCGGGCCGTGGTATGGACGGTCACGGTGTTGGTCAGATGCTCGGCTTCGACGTAGAACACACCGCCGTTGGCAATAATGCGAATTTTTTTGACGGCGCCGGCTTCGATCAAGGCGCGCAGAGTGCGTTCATCCATGCAAAAAACCTGTGCGTGTCATGGTCTGGCTCGGTTTGGGGAAGACTCGGCAAGATGTTACAAACGTCCGGATTTGGCAAGCTTAAACCCGGCCTATCAAGGGAAAACGCGTAGTGCTGAGCGCTACTGCGTTTCCAGCGTAAACAGCTCGGCAAGAATGCTGCGCCATTCGCGGTACTGCTGTTCCAGCGTGCCGCTCAGACGAAACACCGATTCATCCAGTTCAAGCTGGGTGGGTTCCACTTCGTTGGTAAAGCCCTCGCCGAGTTCATCGACATACAGCTCCTGCAGCTTGGCCCAGCGATAGTTGTTGTAGCT
>JAZKEH010000447.1:613-9188 GCA_040387155.1 Pseudomonadota bacterium
ACGCGCGATAACTGCCGCGCGCAAAATCACTCGGTGCATTCAAATCACGGACGGTACGCGCAGCGCTGCTGTCGGTTTGCTCGCGCTGGTACTGGCGCCACAAATCGTAGACAGGTTTCACATTGTCATAGAACTGTCGATATTCCTCGTCTACCACATCCACAAACAGGTATTCCCGTTCACGGATATTGAGGATGCGGGTGAGGATGGGATCATCACTGGCAGGCAGGCGCTTGAGATTGACGATGCCATCCGCTGATTCCTCAAGATACGGGGTGAAGGCGGCAGGGACCAACGCAAAGCCGTATCGCAAGAGCGCGACTGCCTTGATTCGCTCAATCTCTTGCGGCGTCAATTGGGTAGCTTGCTGCTGAAGCTCACGAACAATGTCAGCAAACAGTTGGGCAAAGGGATCTTCAGCCAGCGCATCGTCATTCAACGATTCGCTGGCAACGGCGGTGCCGGTAAACACACGATCAAGCCAGACGCGGCCAGTACTGTCCTGCGCCTTTATCGCCAGCTCAAGCAGGTCGCCATTGGATCTCACGACTTCGCCACTCACACGCAGTTCGGCGCCATTGTCGATAATAGGCAACACCCGGACAGCGCCGAAACTGCCACTCTGCTCCAGCCGATACCGCAAATACATGGGCAGATAGCGGGTTTCGGCGAGGCGTACTGCTTCGACGGGTTCGCGGGTTGCGGAGGTGGGCGCGGCGGTTGGTGCGACCACAGCGGGAGGCTCACGATGGGTGAACACCTGGATGCTGACGTCAAGAAAATCTGTCTCAGCCGATAGATTCTGTGCGTGAACGACAGACACCGCGAACAGCCAGAGCCACAGCAAACAACAAACTCTCATTCACGACCGCCTTGTTGCGAGCACACGCGATTACGCGTCAGCGTCAGTTGGCAGTCGTAGTTCTCTTCCGGTGGTGTATAGCGTGAGTAGTAATTGCTGATGACGACAGGCGCCGACACCAGATCGGAACTTACGGTGGTCATGATGTTAAGTCCGGCGCCGTCAGGACTCAGACTGAGCTGATGGGTAATCTGCAGGCCGCCACCAAGTCGCATCTGGAACATCAGGCGTGCATCGTTCCAGCCACACAGATCGCTGCCGAAGGTGCTGGTCGATTGCACGTAGAGCTTGTCTTCGTAAAAGCAGCGCAGGTTGAAATCATTTTCGCGTTCGATATCGATACCCTTGGTATCTTGGGTGATGTCGAGCAGCGGCATACGCGTAAGCTCCTCAGCGAAACGCGCCAGTCCGTTGACTGCGTTGGCATCAAAGCCAGCCGCGCCGTTGAAGCCATTGGCTTCGGCATTGCGGGAATAGCTGCGCTGAATATCGGCGACGTAGAGTTGAAATCGCGTGTTGAAGTCATCACTTAGCTGGTAGTTCTTTTCCCAGTGGCCGCTGAAGTCGGTCAGGACACCCGTGTGCCTGGGTGCTTCTGCTGTCGCTGACAAGGGTGCGGTGCGTTCCGGCTGGCTGGCGCAGGCGCTGACCAGTAGTGCCAACAAGGCAAGCAAGGTACAAGCGGGTCTGCAGTGGAATGGCGTGAACGACATGAAGAGAATTGGAGGCAGCAGGTGTGGAGGAGCTTCGGCGATGGATTCGCCATGTTTGGCATCTTAGCCTGTCCGGCTCGGCCGGCAATCAGTTTTCCTTTAGGACAGATTTCGGAATATTTCCAATAAATTTATGCACATAGCCGATTCTCGTAAGATTGCTGTTTAAGAACCCTTTATAAATTTCCAGCGCTGAATATAGCCTTAATTAACTAATTGAAATAAAAGAAGATTTTTCACCCAACAAAATCGGTGCCAAGCAATTTGTGACGGTGTTGCTGGAGCAGTGTCACAATGCGCTGCAGGGTTACACACACAGTTATCCACAGGTTAGCCCCAGGAAAGCCGTAATTATGACGACGTATCAGCTACAAATGAGCGTGCGCGACTATGAATGCGACATGCAGGGCGTGGTGAACAATGCCGTTTACCAGAATTACCTGGAACACGCCCGCCATGAGTTTCTCAAATTGCACGGCCTCGACTTTGCCGCGCTGACCCGTGCGGGCATCAACCTGGTAGTAGTGCGGGCCGAACTTGACTACAAGGGCTCCCTGACCAGCGGTGATAATTTCACGATCAGTACCTCGCTTGAGCAACAGTCACGCTTGAAGTTCGCGTTCAAACAGCAAATTAACCGCGATGTGGACGGCAAGCTTATGCTGGACGCCCTCGTTACCGGCACGGGCGTCAACCAGCAAGGCAAGCCGTATCTGCCCGAGCAATTGTTGCCGTTGATGCGCGTGCTAACCCATCAATCCTGAATTCATACCACAGCAACGTTATTTCATCGCCATACAAGGAGACCTTATGGTCCTGCCCAAAATAGGCAACCTCGCACCAACATTCACATTGCTGGATCAGGATGGCAGCGAGCATTCATTGAAGTCCTATCGTGGTCAAACCGTCGTCATCTACTTTTACCCGAAGGCCCTTACCCCGGGTTGCACCGTGCAGGCCTGCAGCTTGCGCGACAGCAAGGCTGCTCTGGCAAAACGCAACATCAAAGTCCTTGGGATCAGTCCTGATCTGCCGAAGTTGCTGACGAAGTTCACCGAAAAGCAGAAGCTTAATTTCACGCTGTTGTCGGATCCCGATCATGCTGTCGCCGACAAGTATGGCGTGTGGGGTCCCAAGAAATTCATGGGTCGCACCTACGATGGCATTCATCGCATGAGCTTCATCATCGACAAGGACGGCAAGCTGCGTCACATCATGGAAAAGGTAAACACAAAAACCCATCACGATGATGTGATGGGCTGGATAGACCAGAACCTCGAATAATGCAGCTCAACTACAAACATCACGAAGGGCCAGGAGAGCCGCTGATCGTGCTCCACGGGCTGTATGGCAATCAGGGCAATTGGGCGCCACAGGCGCGCCAGTTGGCACAGGACTTCAATGTCTTTGCCTTTGACGCGCGCAATCATGGCCAGTCGCCGTGGGCAGATAGCATGTCATTGGCCGCAATGGCGGCAGATGTCGCTGAGACCATGCAGTCGCTGGGATTGTCGAGTGCGCACCTGCTGGGCCACTCAATGGGCGGCAAGACTGCGATGCTGCTGGCATTGACACAACCTGCACTCGTGAAGACCCTGAGTGTCGTCGACATCGCCCCAGTGCCATACACAAAAGCGACTGATCATGAGATCAAGGCACTCTGCGGCATTGAGCTTGCGACGATCACATCCAGAGCCGATGCCGATGAAAAACTGTCCGCCAGCATTCCGCAAAAATTCGTTCGTGACTTTCTGCTGACCAATCTGCAGCGCGCCGAAGATGGCAGCTGGCGCTGGCGCTTCAATCTTCCCGTACTCGCTGCATCATTCCGCGCAATAACCGGATGGCCGGCTGCACCGCAAAACTATGCAGGTCCAACATTGTTCATCAAAGGCGAGCGTTCCAACTACATCCTACCCGAACACCAGGCAGCAACCTTGCAGCAATTCCCGAATGCCCAATTGAAAGTGGTGAACGGCTCAGGCCATTGGGTACACAGCGAAAAGCCGGAAGCCGTGCTCCGCTTGATCCGCAATTTTCTGAAGGATGTTTCTGAAGCTGATTAGCGCAGATGTTTGTTTTTTCTATGAGATCGAGCAATTCCAGAAGAGAGCAGTCGGCCGGTGATGTTTCCTGGAACCTCGAAGGCCATGGATGGCCTGAGGGGTAGCGCCCCAGGGACGGGCTCGCAGCGGTCCAGGAAGCATCACCGGCCGGCTGCGACTACCCTGAAAGAGTCTTACTGTAATCGACAATTTTTAGAAAACTGCGCCTTCAGAAAATCCATCTGATCCGCCCGAATACGCTTGCTGTTGATCAACGCCAGATACTCCGCCGGATTCGGCTCATACGGCAACGCCAACAACTCCATGCCCGCCTCCTGCGGCGTCTTGTTCTGCTTGTAATGGTTACAACGTTTGCAGGCCGCCACCACATTACCCCAGGTATTCCGGCCACCACGCGACGTCGGAATAATGTGATCGCAGCTAAGATCACGATCAAGGAACTCCTTGCCGCAGTACATGCAAAGGTTCTGGTCACGACGAAACAGGATGCGGTTGTTCAGAGCGGGCTTCTTCGCACGGCCACCCTGCAATTCACCCTCACAGGCAATAATGCTGTGCAGCACGATGGAGCTGCGTTCACCGGAAAAGCGCGAGATGCCGCCATAAACAGTGCGAACGGTGTCGCCAAGAGTCCAGGTGACAAGTTCGCGGGCGTAGACGGTGGTGGCTTCCTGCCAGGTCAGCCATTCCACCGGGCTGCCCGCAAGGTTGAGCCGCAGGATGTGCGAATGATCTTCAGACTTCTCTATGTGATACATAGCTCTCGGGTACATGGCTCTGTGTCATACATGGGTCGCGAACTGTAAGGAGTTACTGCGCCTGCACTGCAACAAAACGTGTTCCGAAGCTGAATTTATAGGCAACAAACGGGGCCGTCAACACCGGTGACACGCGCAGTGACACAACACCCCATTTTTGTTCCTTACTTTACGGCAAATTTGCAAAAAACTGCGTTTTTGCCGCCGTATTATGGCTTTTCCAGCCGGGCGATCAGCGATGACGTGTCCCAGCGGTTGCCGCCCATTTTTTGCACTTCGGCGTAGTAGTCGTCGACCAGTTTGGTGACCGGCAAGGTAGAGCCGTTGCGTTCCGCCTCCTGCAGCGCAATGCCAAGATCCTTGCGCATCCAGTCAACCGCGAAACCAAAGTTGAACTCGTTGTTCTGCATGGTCTGCCAGCGGTTCTGCATTTGCCACGACGAGGCAGCGCCCTTGCTGATGACGTCCATCACGAGGGCGACATCAAGACCCGCATGCTTGGCGAAATGAATCCCTTCTGACAGCGCTTGCACGAGCCCAGAGATACAGATCTGGTTCACCATCTTGGTCAGCTGGCCATAACCGGCAGGCCCGATCAGTTTCACACTGGCAGCGAAACTGCGGATGACAGGCTCTGCCTTGGCAAATGCGGCAGCATCGCCGCCCACCATGACAGTCAACACGCCCTTCTCGGCGCCGGCCTGACCGCCGGAAACGGGTGCGTCAAGGAAATGCAAACCACGCTTTTCTGCTTCTGCAGCAAGTTCGCGCGCAACGATGGCGGATGTTGTGGTGTGGTCGATGATGACGGTGCCAGGCTTTGCAGTATTGAAAATGCCGTCCTTGCCAAGGGTGACTGCGCGCAGGTCATCGTCATTGCCAACGCAGGTAAACACGAAATCGGCAGTGCTGGCGGCTGCAGCTGGCGTCGCTGCAGTTTGTCCGCCGTGCGTTTGCTGCCAACGACCTGCCTTGTCGGCGTTGCGGTTGTAAACGGTGACCTGATGGCCCGCTTTGACCAGGTGTCCGGCCATCGGGAAACCCATCGTTCCGAGGCCAATAAATGCGGTAGTGGATCCCATGAATACTCCTGTGCACTTGCTTGCTGAAGACGCGCCACTATACTCCAACTCCGCTATCCACTGGTCACTGGACCATGCCATGAATCTTGAAGAATTCCGTCGTGATTATTTGCAGGGCGGACTGCGCCGCAACGATTTGCCACCGCACCCGCTGACGTTGTTTGCCGAGTGGCAGCAACAAGCCATTGCGAGCGGTTTGCTGGATCCGACCGCCATGGTGCTGGCGACGGCTGACGCAAGTGGCCAACCTTCGCAGCGCATCGTGCTGCTGAAAAATGTGGATGAGCATGGCTTCGTTTTCTATACGAACTACAACAGCCGCAAGGCCAGTGACATTGCCGACAACCAGCAGGTAAGCCTGCTGTTTCCGTGGCACGTGATGGAACGTCAGGTCAGAATCCATGGGCGCGCCGAAAAAGTCAGCAAGCTGGAATCAGCCAAATACTTCGCCACGCGTCCACACGAATCGCAGTTGGCTGCATGGGCCTCGGATCAAAGCGCAAAGCTGGAATCACGTGAAGCGTTGTTGAACCAGTTGGCCAACACGCGCGAAAGGTTTGGTGAGAATGAAGTGCCGCTGCCCGAATTCTGGGGTGGCTATCGCGTTGTGCCGCATGAGATGGAATTCTGGCAAGGCGGCGGTAATCGTTTGCATGATCGCTTTCAATACGTGTTGCAGCAAAGTGGTCTGTGGGAAATCGCGCGCCTGGCGCCGTAGTTGAGGTAGTAGTTGCGGCAATGGAGCCGTACTGACTGGTGCGGCTACTGCAGTCGTTGACACAACAACAATGCACCGCTTTGAAGCATGCCGTAGTGGTAGAGTCGGGGCAGCCAAATAGTGCCACCCAAATAGTGCCACCCGCTGCTTGTCTGTAAGGGAGGCGTCGGGTAAGTTTGCGGCTGGATGTTCCCAATCGCGAACAATGCATACGCACTATCCTCGCATGTGCACCCTCAAGTGAAGCCACGTGAAAAAAGTTGCACCAAACCACCCGCCCCGCAAAAACAAGGTATTCAAGCAAGGACGCAGCAAGGTCACGCATGATGCGTTGATCGAGTCCGGCTTTTCACTGGTAGACCAGAAAGACATCGAAGCTATCTCCATTTCCGAACTTGCACGTCATGCCGGCTATTCGGTAGGCGCTTTCTACGCGCAGTTCCGCAGCAAGGACGAGTTCTTTGATGCGTTGATTCTCAGCCATCTGCAAAAGCGCACTGAAACCCAACGCAAACTTGTCACCACGCAGCCCATCCGTGAGATGGTGGAAAATCTTGTCGCGAATGTGGTGCGCTACTACTGGCAGCACCACGTGTTCTGGCGCGCTGTGTTGCGCCGTACGTTACGGGAGACAGATTACTGGGCGCCTTTCCGTGCGCATTTCAAGGAATCGAATGAGCGCTTCATCGCGCGTATCGAGGCGGAGATTGGTCGCCCGTTGGACAAGCGTGAACGTGACAACATCACCTTTGCTTTCCAGACTGTAATGGGTCTGATCAACATTGCCATCGTCAACCAACCGGGTCCGGTTTTTATCGGTCAGAAACAATTCGTCGAAGAGCTGACCCGCGCCTTCAAGCTGATTTCTGAACTCGACAAGTTGCTGGCTGAATTGCCGCGCTGAAACGTTCCTACAGGACGTACCACAGCAGCGCTGGCAGCGACGCGAAAGACAACAACGTAGAAATGAGCACAGTGCCGGCAATCTCTTCCGGGCTGCGGTTGTAGCGCACGGCAAACAGGTAGGAGAAAACGGCGACCGGCATTGAGCTCTGCAGAATCATGATGCCGCGCGCCACGCCAGTCAGGCCGAGCAATTCGGCCAGCAATACGCCAATGACAAAGCCGGTACCAAGCCGCAAAACCGACAATGCAAAACTGCGCTTGATGCTGGTGATCTGGAAGCGTGCCAGCGAGACACCCATCGCAATCAACATCAGCGGAATCGTGAAATTGCCGAGCAGTTTCGTGGTGTTCTGCACCCAGTCCCAGGGTTTCAGACCGGCGAACATGAAGAACAGCGTGATCAGTACCGAATAGAACGTCGGATTCTTCAACAGTTCACGCACGGATACTTTCCCCGACGTAATCATCATGCCTATCGTGAATCCGAACACGGTGTTGATCATGAAGTAGGTCATGCCCAACGCCAGACCTTCCTGGCCAAATGCCAGCAGACACAGCGGCAATCCCATGTTGCCGACGTTCGGAAACATCTGCGAAGGCAACCACGTGCGCTGATCCAGCTTTGCCAGATACAGCATGCAACTGCCCACCACGCCAAAGGCCAGCATTGAAATGAAGGCGGCCATTGCCATTTGCCGGAAGGCAACCAGGTCGATGTCCTGCTCCATGAATGACGAAAAAATCAGACAGGGTGCGCCGACTTCCATGACGAGGCGTGAGACAAACGGCGTGTCAAACGCCAGCCCCTTTTTGATCCAGCCATAGCCGAGCAAGGAACAGATAAATACCGGAGCGATGACAGAGAAAATTGTGTACAGCATGCGGTAGGGTCAGCGAGAAGAGGGCAGGACGACAGTATAGAGCTCGTACAGCGGTACGTCGTTGTGTGCGTTGAACGTGGCGACCTTCTGCAGATTCCACTGGCGCTCAGCGGCCATTGCCAGGAAGTTCGTGCGAGCGTCAGGAAACGCTGCCATTGAGTCAGAAGCAGGCATCACAAACAGTGGATTGCTGTCAGTGATCATCTTTTCATACCACTCCATTTCCGGCAGGCCGGGGCCCTCGCTGAACTGTGGCCATATATCCAGCACCGCAACCTTGCCATCAAGCAGGCCGTTGATAATGCTGCCGCTGCCCCAGTCGACCGTGATAACGGGTTGTCCGGGATGACGGGCAATTTCTTCGCTGAGCAACGTTGTGGCGGGATCCCAACGCGGTTTTGGCAAGTCGGCGAAGCCCTGCAGATTGCCAAGATCCACCCGGAGCGAGGACAGGCTGACGACGACTACTGACATGCCGGCGATGATTGCCAGTGGTTTGCGCAACCAGTCGCCCTGAAAGACCTGACCCAATGGGATGGCGATCAGCAACAGCCAACTGGGTGCCAGCGTAGCCAGATGATGCGGGCCA
>JAZKEH010000447.1:9198-14257 GCA_040387155.1 Pseudomonadota bacterium
TGCGGGCCAGTGGCTTGTCGGGTAACGGCCAGCTCCACCAGCGTGGCACCAAAGAAGACCAGGAAAAAGGCCGTCATTCTCCAGTCGATCTCGCGACGGCGCAGGATGGCGATGACAGCGGCGATGACAGCAACCACGCCCAGCACTTGCAGATGAGGTGATCCAAGCGCAGCCATGTCACCATCGGTGACGACACCATAAACGCCGGTGCCGGCAATGGTCATCAGCAACAGTTGTTTCACTACGGGCCAACGTTGCGACCAGTCGACATTGCCGACTTCTTCTTCCAGCGGTACGTAATTTGTCACGTAGTAGAAAAGTACCCCGCCGATCACAGCAGTTGCTGCGAGCAAGCCGATACAGAAGCGCACATGTTGTTGGCAGAACGCGATAATCTCTCGCGGATAGAGGCAGAGCACGGCCAGCAACAATGCGGGACAGAACCACAGGAAATTCAGTTTGTCGAAGAGCCCAAGCGCAGTGACACCCAGCGTTGCCGCCAGATAGCGTGGATTACGCGTCTTGATCCACGACACAACGCTCAACAACATCAAGGCGCGAAACAACATCATCAGGGCCGTGGGGCCCCAATCAATACGTGTATGAAACAGGGTTGATGGTTCGAGAGCAGCCATTGCCAGAAAGGTCAGCGCCACTGGTCGCGAGAATGCCCTCAGGGCGACTTGGTAGTTAAGCCACAGCGTCAGTGCGCCCAGTAACACCATCGGTGCCCGTACCGTAAATGCCGACACGCCGAA
The DNA here is from genome assembly GCA_040387155.1 of Pseudomonadota bacterium. Taxonomy (GTDB): domain Bacteria; phylum Pseudomonadota; class Gammaproteobacteria; order Pseudomonadales; family Pseudohongiellaceae; genus CAILUG01. The sequence goes on from JAZKEH010000447.1 coordinate 9,957, forward strand.
GAGCTTGAAGATCGGGTAATACAGCCAGGCCTTCAGCGCGCCGATGTAGGCCATCAGCATGATCGGTACTTCGCCGAACTTCAGCGACAGGAAAATGCCGTTCGGACTGCCGAGAGCAGCATCCACGAACAGCATTTCGTCGTAGTAAAGGCCTGGAGTTGCCAGTCGCCAACCCGCAATGCCGACAAACAGCAGCAGCGCCGTTGCAATGAAGCCGCGCAGCAGCAACCGCTGGCGCGGGGTTACTTGCTCCACGCTGCCAATCTCTTCGGCACCAGTTTGCCCTGCAGACGTGCGTACTGCGGCAGGCCATTGTGGAAAGGCGGGTAGTCTTCACCGAGGATCAGCGGCGCGAAGTAGTCACGCGCTTTTGCGGTGATGCCAAAGCCGTCTTCGGTGATGAAATCGCGCGGCATTTTTTTCTCGACGTTGGCGACGTCACTCAGCTTCGCTTCGCCAACGCTCCAGCGATAGGGGTTGGTGCTCTCGCGCACGATGGTTGGCATGACGGCGTTCTTGCCCGCCAACGCGAGTTCAACCGCAGCCTTGCCCATGGCGTAGGCTTGGGCGACGTCGGTGCCCGAAGCGATGTGACGCGCGGCACGCTGCAGGTAGTCAGATACCGCCCAGTGGTATTTGTAACCAAGTTCCTGCTTGACCATCGAAGCCAGGAAGGGCGCAACGCCGCCCAATTGGGTATGACCGAAGGCGTCTTTACCACCTGCGTCGGCAAGGAAGCTGCCATCCGCATAATGTGCCCCTTCGCTGACAACGATGGCGCAGTAGCCGAACTTCGTTACACAGTCCTTTACCTTGGCCAGGAAGGCTGCCTTGTCGAAAGCGATTTCCGGGAACACGATGATGTGCGGCGCATCGCCTTCCTGTTCTGACGCCAGGCCGGCAGCACCGGCGATCCAGCCTGCATGACGCCCCATCACTTCCATGACAAACACCTTGGTGGAACTTTCGGCCATGGAAGCCACGTCGAGACCTGCCTCACGAATCGACACCGCCACGTACTTGGCAACTGAGCCGAAGCCCGGACAGCAATCGGTAATCGGCAAGTCGTTATCGACGGTTTTCGGTACGCCGATACAGGTGATCGGGAAATTCATCTGCTGGCTGAACTGCGCCACCTTGTTGGCAGTGTCCTGCGAGTCGCCGCCGCCGTTATAGAAGAAGTAGCCGATGTCGTGTGCCTTGAACACTTCGAGGATGCGTTCGTATTCGGCACGGTTCTGTTCAACGCTTTTCAGTTTGTAACGGCAGGAACCGAAGGCGCCGGCAGGTGTGTGGCGCAGCGCAGCAATAGTGGCTTCGCTTTCAAAGCTGGTATCGATCAACTCTTCGCGCAGTGCCCCGATGATGCCGTTGCGACCTGCATACACCTTGCCGAGTTGCGGACTTTTGCGGGCGGTTTCGATAACGCCGCAGGCGGAGGCGTTGATGACGGCAGTAACACCGCCGGACTGGGCATAGAACACATTGTTGGCAGGCATGACAAAGCTCCTTGGAAGATGGCTGGCATTCTACTGAATTCGGCCCTCAAACCAACAATGACAAGCCTCTCACCCTTTGCGACAATCCCGGCAGTTCCTCCAGGCGGTCAAGCATGCGAATTCACATCCTCGGTATTTGCGGTACTTTCATGGGCAGTCTGGCCGTACTGGCCAAGCAATTGGGGTATGAGGTCAGCGGTTCCGACCAGAATGTCTATCCGCCGATGAGCACTCAGCTGGAAGAGCAGGGCATCGCCTTGTGCAGTGGTTACGATCCGCAACACATGCTCGACAACAAACCCGACCTCATCGTCATCGGCAATACTTGTTCACGTGGCAACCCATCGGTGGAGTATGTGCTCGACAAGGGGCTGCCCTTCACCTCAGGTCCAGGCTGGCTGGCCGATCACGTGTTGCGTGGCAAGTGGGTATTGGGAGTGGCTGGCACGCATGGCAAGACCACGACGACCAGCATGCTGGCCTGGATACTCGAACATGCGGGCATGGAGCCAGGCTACCTGATTGGTGGCGTGCCCCAGAATTTCGCGGTGTCAGCCCGTCTTGGCAGCTCGGACTTTTTTGTCATCGAAGCGGATGAGTATGACAGTGCTTTCTTCGACAAACGCTCGAAGTTCATTCACTACATGCCGCGCACCTGCATCATGGGCAACCTGGAGTTCGACCATGCCGACATCTTCCGTACCGTCGAAGACATCCAGATCCAGTTCCAGCATCTGTGCAAAACCATTCCGCAGAACGGCCTGATTGTGGCTCCCACCGGTTCGCCCACACTTGAACAGGTGTTTGCTGCGCAAGGTGAAAAGTCCCGCACGGTGTGGTGTGGGCTGCAGCGTTGTGGCGCGGCGGGGTCGGAAGGTGCTGATTGGAGTTACACACCCATCAGCGCGGATGGTTCGAAATTCCTCATCACGCATGGCACTGAAGCAGCGGAAGTAAACTGGACCATGCTTGGCGATCACAACATGCAAAACGCCACTGCTGCTGCAGCGGCGGCGGCCCACGCCGGTATTCCATTGAAGATCACTGCAGAAGCGTTGTCTGCGTTTGAAGGCGTCAAGCGCCGGCTTGAATTGATTGGCAAGGTGCGTGACATCAGTGTCTACGATGACTTCGCCCATCACCCGACTGCCATCGACACAACGCTGAAGGGCCTGCGCGCCGCAATGCAGAAGCAGCAATCAACCGGCAGATTGATTGCTGTCATAGAAGCCCGTTCCAACACGATGAAGATGGGTTATCACCAGCATACGTTGGCCGCTTCCATGGACGCCGCCGATTCCGTGCTCTGGTACAAGAGTGCCGCTACCAAACTGGATCTGGATGCCATTGGCAGTGCAGCCAAGGCCGAATTTCTCAGTATGGACAACACCGACGCGATGCTGGCATGGCTTAGTACGAATGTGCGCAGCGGTGATCACGTCGTGATCATGAGCAATGGAGGTTTTGAAGGGATGCATCAGCGCTTGCTCAAGGTCCTGCAGGACGGCTGACGTGCAGAACCTGCTGGAAACCATCCCGCTGTTTCCACTGAACTCCGTGATGTTTCCGAAGGGGCGCATCTCGCTGCAGATTTTTGAATCGCGTTATGTCGACATGGTGCGCCAGTGTCTGCGCGATGGCAGTGGCTTCGGCATTGTGTTGATTTCCACCGGTAGTGAAGTAGCGAAAGCGGGCCAGAAGCTGGACGTCCATCGAGTCGGCACCTTGTGCGATGTTGTAGACTGGAACCAGTTGCCGAATGGGCTGCTCGGCATTACTGCCGAGGGGCGTCGCACCTTCCAGTTGGTGGAAACCTGGCGCGAAAGCAACCAGCTATGCCGGGCAGTCGTGAAGTTCAGGGCCCAGGATGCAATCAATGCCGATGCTGTCGAGGTAGGGCAGGAATTTGCCGAATATGTCGACTTGCTAAAAGGCCTGTCGCGCCACCCCGCAATTGCCGATCTGAAACTCGATGTGAGCTTTGACAACCTGCGGGAAGTGGCATGGCGCCTGAGTGATCTGTTACCGATTGCCAACAAGGAAAAACAGACATTGCTGGAACTGGAGGATCCGATCGCGCGATTGCAGCAGATAGAGTTGTATATCAGTGCAATGAATGGCTGAAGTGAACCGCGATCACAGCAAGATGTAGTTCAGCAGGGCCGCAGCAGCGGCCAGCGCTACGACAACACCAATGTTCCAGCCGAGCAGCGCCCAGATCCGGAAGGATTTCCCTTGCTGCGGATAGAAGCCAGTGCGGTCATACTCCCGCGCGTCAGGGTTCGGTGCGGCGACTTCGCCCTGGTCCGGGATGGTTTTTTCAGAATCGGTTTCGGCCATGGGTTAATCTGCAGCAATTGGCATGTAGTGACTGGGGTGATTGTACTCTCCTCACTGCCAGGGTGAGCAAATTGGAAGGACCGGTATCTACCGGAAGCAGGGCAACAGACAGGAAACGGCATGAGCACGAAACGTCCCTCCATCAAGCAGCTCGAATACTTCCTGATGGTGGCGCGCGCCTCCAGTTTTCGCGGTGCAGCCGAACAGCTGGGTCTGAGCCAGCCAGCCTTGACGATGCAGATTGCCGCGATGGAAGAACTGATGGGCGTTGTGTTGTTTGATCGCTCGCGTGCCGGCACGCTGTTATCACCAGCAGGGCGGGAACTGTTGCCGTTGGCCCGCGAAATTCTCGATCACTACCAGCAACTGGCGGAACTGAGCGAACAGAGTCAGCAGGAACTGTCCGGCACCTTTCGCATGGGGGTATCACCGACCATCGGGCCCTACCTGCTGCCGCGTGTC
>JAZKEH010000447.1:14267-21683 GCA_040387155.1 Pseudomonadota bacterium
TGCACAAGCGTTTTCCCTTTCTCAAACTGCAAATCCAGGAAGATGTGCCGCGCAAACTCGAGGCAGGCCTTGATGCAGGTGGCTTTGACATGATTCTGACGGTGCTGCCAATGAACACTGGCAACAACCGCGTGCGCCCATTGTTTACTGAATCGATTCATGCGGTCTTCCATACCGATCATCCGCTGGCGAAGAAGCAAAAGCTGAAAGGGCGTGACCTGCATCAGCAGGCGGTGCTGAGCATCGACGAAACCCACCACTTGCACCGGCAGATCGTTGCCCTGTGCGAGAAGTACGGCGCCTATCTGCTGCGGCAACAGGAAGGCAACACCCTGTCATCCCTGCGGCTGATGGCAATGATGGGGATGGGGATCGCCTTCCTGCCCGAGCTTTTCCTGCAGGCCGAGCTGAATCAAAGTGAAAGCCTGAAGTCCTGCAAGCTGGAAGATGAAGAACTGACGCGCACGCACATTGCGATGTGGCGCAAGAACGCCTCCTCACGTCATTTATTCCAGAAACTCTCCTACGAGATCAAAGCCATTGCCCTTGAGCAATTTGGAGCAATCCTGGTGGAGGCGCAGACGGACGAGAATTTGCCGGAAACGTGGTGAGTATGACGATATTGTCGACGACTCGTGCTCTTATGCCTGATTGTCTTGCCGGCACAATACCAACCAAAGGAAACATTGTTATGCGGTCAATTTTTCCGGCTTGCCGGTTGCTTTCGTTGAGTATCCTGATGTTTCTGTCTTCGGCTGTTCTCGCCGATGAATTGTCAGTCAATGCCGGCTTTGGCGGGCAAGCGGGTGCCGGCCAGGACAATTGGGGCGGCGGACTCGATTGGGAGTTCTGGCGTCATGCGCGCAGTGAGCGTCAGTTTCTCAGCATTGGTGCCGGTTACACCCATATCAGAACGGATGCTGCCACCAACAAGAAGCTCAGTGCGTTCAGTCTGTATCCACAGTTGACGCTGCTGGCCAACAAGCGAAACGCGTGGCAACCCTATTTCTTTGTGCGGGCGTTGGGTCCCACCTTTCTCAGCAGCGAGAAACTGGGCGAGCGTGAGCAGGGAGAACGTTTTGCGTTTCAGGCCCAGGTAGGTGGCGGCTTGATTGCGCCAAGTGAAGACTGGTTTGTTGCGCTCAGTTACAAGCACTTCTCCAATGCAGAGTTGTTCTCACCAAATGACAGCATGGAAATCCAGTTTCTGGTCACTGTTGGTAAGCGCTGGTAATGGAATCTGTCGGGTTTTCAATCGCATCCTGGTCAGGCTGGACGGTGGAAGCGAACCGCCAATCCCGCGTGTCGGGAGCAGGAAGCAATATCCGCTTTTCTGATACGCCCGATGCTTCGATCGTTCCACCCATGTTGCGGCGACGGCTCAACTTCATGGGGCGTGGCTGCATCAGCGAGATGTTGCAGCACATCAGCAATGACGAGAATCTTCCCATTGTGTTCTGCTCACGCCATGGCGACATAGAGCGCACACTCAAAGTGCTGATCGATCTTGCCAAAGGCGAACCGGCCTCGCCGATGGATTTCAGCCTTGCGGTACACAACGCCATTGCCGGCATCCTGTCGATTCACTGCAACATAACGGCGAACATTTCCAGTATCGCGACCAGCGAAGGGGCCATTGTGCCGGTCTTGCTGGAGGCAGTGGGATTGCTGTCGGAATCCACGCCAAAGGTCCTCTGCATCCTGTGTGACGTTTCGCTGCCAACGATGTACCGGACATCGGCTGAGGAGGATGAATTTCCTTTTGTTGCCTGCTTTACGGTTACAGCGGCGGGCGGTGCTCCGCTCCACTTGTCATACGAAGGGAGCGCTGGCAATGCAGCAGTCAACACGCCGCTCGATTTCCTGGAGTTTCTCGCCGCTGGCGACGCAGACTCCGCCAAAGCTTTCACAACGCTGCACAACTCGGCGTGCTGGGTTGTCCGCAAGTCCTCTTCGCTATGACGCTGACGGCACGTGCCAATTACCTATGGCGTCTGTTTGCCACTGGCCTTGCGTTTGCCGTGTTTGGTATTAGCGGTGTCCTGATCCCGTTGCTGGCGATCCCGTCACTTTATTTGTTACATCGCGACAAGCTGCGCAGACAGATCGCCGCGCGCCGCATGGTGCATATGATGTTCAAGTGCTTCATCCACATGATGCGGCTCCTGGGAATTCTGAGCTGGACCACCGAAGGCATCGAAAGACTGAACAGAAAAGGGCTGCTGGTGCTGGCCAATCATCCCACCCTGATCGATACCGTGTTCATCATGGCCTTCATCCCCAATGCGAATTGCATCGTGAAGAGTCGCTTGCTGAACAACCCGGCCATGCGGAGTTTCATCCTGCAGGCAGGTTACATTGCCAACGATCAGAGCAATAGCCTGATCGAGGAAGCAGGGGCTTCGCTGGAAAGTGGCAGCAATCTGGTGATTTTCCCGGAAGGCACCCGCACCACACCGGGGGAAGACCTCAGGTTTCAGCGCGGCGCAGCCAACATCGCGATCCGCTGCGGCACTGACATTACGCCGGTAATTATCAATTGCAGCCCTCCGACGTTGAGCAAAGATCGCAAGTGGCACGATATTCCCGCCCGCCCCGTTGTGTTATCTTTTTGGGTCAAAGAAGACATTCCCATCAGTGCATTTCTTGAGGGTCCCGCCACACTTGGTGCGCGCCGGCTCAACGAACATCTGGAACAGTTTTTTACCCGAGAAATTCGTAAACATGGACATCAAGACTCTTAGCGACGAATTGAAAGCCCTTAGCAACGAATTGAAGCTTCTCATCATCGACACGCTTGATCTGGAAGACATTTCTGCTGACGACATCGCCGACTCAGCCCCGCTCTTCAATGATGGCCTGGGTCTCGACTCAATAGATGCGCTTGAAATCGGTGTTGCCCTGCAAAAGCAATACGGCATCAAGCTCGACCCTGAAACCGACGATGTAAAACGCCACTTCGCCAGTGTGGCCAACCTTGCCGAGTTTGTTCACGGCTACAGAACGAGTCGGGGTTAGTGTCGTGAAATCGCGGGAGGAAATTTTTTCGCATGTTACCGGTTTGATGGCGAAGATGTTCGAACTGGACCCTGCTGTCCTGACTGAGAATGCCCGCATCTACGACGAGTTCGACATCGACAGCATTGATGCGGTCGATCTCATTGTCGAACTGAGATCCTACACCGGCAAGAAGATCAGCCCGGAGGACTTCAAGAACGTCCAGACCATCGGTGACATCGTCAACTGTGTGGAAGCGCTGATCAAAAATGGCTGAGCGGCCATTGCTTCGCGTGCTGTATGTGCTTGCCGCAGTCCTCTATCCAGTGTTGATCTATTTCGGTCTGCAGACAGTCAATCCACGCTGGCTGATCCTCATTGTTGTACTGGTTGCTATGCGCTATCTCATCGGCACGCAGTTTTCTCCGTTGATTCGCGTTGTCTGGGGCATCTGCCTGGCGACATTGGTGGCTGTGACCATGATCACCGGTTCTGCCACAGCATTGCTGGTCTATCCGGTGCTGGTGAATGCCATGATGCTGGTGCTGTTTTTCAGCAGCTGGCTCAAGCCACCCACGGTGATAGAGATGTTTGCACGCAGGCGAGAGCCGGAGTTGCCGGTGGCAGCAATAATCTACACGCGCAAACTGACCTTGGTGTGGTGTGGCTTCTTCGTCATCAACGGCGGCATTTCGCTTGCTACTTTGGCGCTCAGCCGTGAATGGTGGCTGCTCTATAACGGATTGATAAGTTATGTGCTGATAGGGGCCCTGTTGCTTGGAGAAATGCTGATTCGCAAAAGGATGCTTGCGAGAACGGTCAGCGCAACATGAAGCAGCTAAAACAACTCAGCAGCATCGTGAATGATGACCAGGCTTTCATCGCCGGTGCCGTGGTGGCGTGCGGCGCGAAGGAGATCACAACCTGGAGTGACTTTCTCGCCAAGGTCGAACAGTGGCGCGGGACCGTTGAAGTTTGTGCAGGGCGTCATGTCGCCGTCCACATCGCTGAGTTGGATGAATTCCTGGCCTGCATTTGGACGTGCTGGCGCCTTGGCAAAATTCCGGTTGTATCGAGCAATGCGTTCCGTGACCTGGGCGATGTGGTGCAAGGCTTGCCCGCCACCATGGCCAGCCAAATTGATGCCGGCAGCTTCGTTGCAGGGATTGTCTTGCGCGAGAACATCGCTGTCGATCAGCAGTCAGACAAAGCGCCTGCCATATTGCTGTTCACCTCAGGGAGCAGCGGCACTCCCCAAAAAGTTGAGAAACATTTTTTCCAGCTGGAAGCAGAGCTGGCAGCCCTGGAAGCAATGTGGGGCGCCAAGGTAGAAGGTACCGTGTTTGCGTCGATGGTGTCGCACCATCATATGTTTGGTCTTCCGTTTGGTGTGCTGTGGCCGCTATTGCGCGGTTCCCCGTTCTGGACAACAAAAATCCAGTATGCCGAAACGCTTGAGCGCCTTGCCAGCGAGCACGCGGTGACGCTCATTGCCAGTCCTGTCCAGCTGGACAATCTCCACGATGGCCTTGACTGGAATCTTCTTTGCGTCCGAGTGAAACAGATATTTTCCGCGGGTGCGCCGCTGTCACTCGCAGCAGCTGACTACTGCAGGCAGCACTTTGGTCATGCAGTGACGGAGATCTACGGCAGTACAGAAACGGGAGCCGTGGCCTGGCGCGCGCAACCGGAGCAGACACTTTGGCAGGGCCTGCCTGGCGTGAGAGTAAGGCAGGACCAAGGCGCAGCGCAGTTGAGTATCAATTCACCCTCTATCACCACCGCGACGGATCATTGGCTGACAGTGGCCGACACCGGCAGCGTCCATGCTGATGGACGCTTTGAGCTGCTTGGACGCTCAGACCAGATTGTCAAAGTGGGCGGCAAGCGCATTTCGCTGGTTGCGCTGGATACTGCATTGGCAAGGCATCCCTGGGTGAAGCAGGTTCGCACTGTTGTGCTGGCGGCAAGGAAGCATCGGTTGGGTGCGGTTATCAGTCTCTCTGCTGACGGCAATCAGCAGCTCGTGGACACGGGCCGATCCACGGTTATCCAACTACTCAGAAGCCAGCTCGAACACGACTTTGATCGCGTTGCCTTGCCGCGCTACTGGCGTTTCGTCAGCAAACTGCCGATTAATACCGAGGGAAAGACTACCCAGCATGCGTTGGTTACCTTGTTCTCGGATGACGCTGACAGGAAACTTCCGGATCTGCTGTCGAATGAAGTGCTGGCGGACGCCCGCCATCATCGGCTGACTTTCAGCATTCCCGAAGATCTGCATTACTTCTCCGGCCACTTTCCCGGCAGTCCCGTACTGCCAGGTGTCGTCCAGCTCGCCTGGGCAATCCACTATGGCAAGCAGTGTTTCAACAGTCTGGGCATCTTCAGTCATCTTGAGGTCATCAAGTTTCAGCATGTCATTGTGCCGAACCGCGAAGTCAGTCTGGATCTGCAGTGGCAGCCGGATCAGGGGAAACTGGTGTTTGCTTTTTCGTCGGCGGGAGCGCAACACTCAAGCGGTCGCATTCTCTTCAGGCAGCCATGAGCACTCCATTCAATCCGTGCGTCGTTATTCCGGTTTACAACCACGTTGCGGTAATCGGCAAGCTGGTGGCCTTGCTTGACGAGAAAAAGCTGCCGGTTGTGCTGGTGGATGATGGGAGTGACCCGCCGTGTCGCGCTGTACTTGAACAATTGCGCTCAACCTTTTCGCAGATGCATTTGAGCACCCACGCGCACAATCGGGGCAAGGGCGCTGCGTTAAAGACCGGTCTGCTCGCAGCGCACCGGCTGGGTTTTACCCATGCTGTGCAAATAGATGCAGATGGGCAGCACGACACCGGCGATATCGATCTTTTCCTCGAAAAATCCCGTGCCAAACCCGAGACGCTGATTGCCGGCTGCCCGGTTTATGACAGGTCTGTTCCCAAAATCCGGTTCTACTGTCGCTATCTCTCCCACGTATGGGTTTGGATCAACACGCTTTCCCTGCAAATCGTCGATTCGATGTGTGGCTTCCGGGTATATCCACTGCAGAAGAGTTGCGACTTGTTGCAGCGGAAACAGATGGGTAACCGCATGGAATTCGACGGAGAGTTCATCGTCCACTGGTATTGGGCTGGTCATGCGCTGGTCCAGCTCCCTACCAAGGTCATCTATCCCGCCGATGGAACCTCGCATTTCAGATTGCTGCGTGACAACGTGCTTATTTCGTGGATGCATGCAAAGCTGTTTTTGCTGATGCTTCCGCAGTTGCCCAAATTGCTCGCGCGCAATGTCAGCAGAACGCGCGAGCCTCGCGCAGGCATCCGATGAATACTCCGCACTGGTCGCAGTTGAAGGAAAGCGGTTCTGTGACAGGAATGCGCATACTGCTGTTTGCCCATCGCCTTGGTGGCGACATTCTGTTCAGGGTTCTGCTGTTTCCCGTGATTGGCTTCTACGTCATTTTTCAGCGGCACAGCTATGTGGCCTCGCGGGAGTATCTGCAGCGACTGCATGAGTTCGGCAAGTTTCCGCCGCCACGTCCCTGGCACATCTTCAGGCACTTCTGGAATTTCGGCGTTTCGCTGCTGGACAAGCTCAGCGTGTGGACGGGGAAAATCAACATTGGTGATGTGGTACTGCATGACAAGCACGTGGTTGAAGATCTGCTTGCGCAAAAGCGGGGAGCGCTTTTGCTGATATCCCACCTTGGAAATTTTGAAATCTGCCAGGCGTTGTCGGAGGAAATTCCGGATTTACAGCTCACCGTTCTTCATCATACAAAGCACGCTGCCAAGTTCAACCACCTGCTCGACCAAACCAGAAGTGCTGCATCCGTTTCCTTGCTGCAAGTGACCGAAATCGATATGGCGATGGCAATGCAGCTGGGCGAGAGAATTGGCACAGGCCAGTTTCTGGCGATGTCAGCCGACAGGGTGGCCATCAATAACCCGTCGAGTTCGCGGCTGCTGAGCTTTATGGGGCATCTGGCCCCATTCCCTTCCGGCCCCTTTGTATTGGGATTGGTGCTGCAGGCGCCGGTGATCACTGTTTTTTGCATCAAGGAGGCAGGCCGCTACCACGTTTACTTCGACACGCTGTGGGAAGGCGGCGAAGTAAAGCGTGCAGACAGGGCCGGACTGATGGCCAGACTGATGCAGCAGTATGTCGGCAGGCTGGAATACCATTGTCAGAAAACGCCGCTGCAGTGGTATAACTTTTATTCGTTTTGGCATCGTGAACAACAATGAAAAGTGAAGATCAGTTTATAAGCGCTGAAACGACCCTGGTGATTCCATTTCATGATGTTGATCCCGCGCAGATCGTTTGGCATGGGCACTATGCGAAGTACCTGGAAATCGCGCGCGGCAAGCTGCTGGACAAGATTGACTACAACTATCTGCAGATGGCGGAGTCTGGCTACTTCTGGCC
>JAZKEH010000447.1:21693-28333 GCA_040387155.1 Pseudomonadota bacterium
CCAGTGATCGACATGAAGCTGCGGTACGTTGCGCCGATCCGGTTCCAGCAAAGTATCTGCGTTACTGCAATATTGAAGGAGTGGGAGGTCAGGTTGCTGGTTGACTACCTGATCACGGATGTAGCGACGGGCAAGCGACTGACCAAGGCGTCAACCACCCAGGTAGCGGTCAGCATGGCCACTGGCGATATGTTGTTCGCGTCACCGCCGGTGCTGATGGACAGGATGCAGGGGCGCAAAGCCTGAGCCTGATGGAAATGAGCAAAGCCATATACGTCAATCATGCCGGCATCGTCTGCTCGTTGGGCGCTGATGTGGCGGCAGTCGAACAAAATCTGTTTGCTGCTACGCGCGACACCAACTACCTGAGGCCGACCGATAGTTTTTCCGCCGGAACAGTGCTGCCGCTGGGGATGGTAAACAGTCATCTCGCCGACACTTCGCTGTCTGATGAAAATTCCCGCAACAACCGGATGCTCGCCGCTGCGCTGTCTCCGTTGTTGCCACAGATCGAAACACTCAACGCGCGTTATGGCAGCCACCGCATCGGTGTGGTGGTGGGTACCAGCACCTCGGGGATCGCTGAAGCAGAAGCGGCACTGCGTTGCGGTGGCGACGGCGAAGTCCACTTCGACTCCGCCTATCGCTATGCCTGTCAGGAGTATTCCGCGCCGTCGCGCTTCCTGTCGCGCTGGTTACAGACGAGCGGACCCAGCTGGACACAATCATCGGCCTGTACGTCGGGTGGCAAGGCTCTCGCATCAGCTGCACGACTGCTGCAATTAGGCGTTTGCGATGCAGTCATCGCCGCCGGCGTCGACACCTTGTGCCGGATGACAGTCGCTGGTTTCTCCTCACTGTCAGTTGTTGCAAAGACACGCTGTCTTCCTTTCAGCCGTAACCGCAGTGGTATCAGTCTGGGAGAAGGAGCAGCCTGTTTCATTCTCAGTCGCGAGCCAGCCAAGGTAAGGCTCGCGGGTGTCGGCGAGAGCTCTGATGCCTACCATATTTCCTCACCCGATCCGCAGGGACGTGGTGCCATTCAGGCAATGCAGCAAGGACTCAAACAGGCTGGGCTGTTGCCGCAACACGTGGATTACCTGAACCTGCATGGAACCGCCACCGTGCAGAACGATGCCATGGAGGCCCTCGCGGTGAATCACGTTTTTGGCTCAGACATTCCGTGCAGTTCCACCAAACCGCTAACCGGACATACATTGGCAGCAGCGGGTGCGATTGAAGCCCTGTTCTGCTGGTTGACGCTGCAGCGTGAAGATTTGCTGTTGCCACCGCATGTCTGGGATGCAGAGATCGATCCTGATCTGTCGCCATTGCATGGCCTGGGTCGTCCCAGCAGCGCAAACCGGGTCAAGGCTGTGATGAGCAATTCCTTCGCCTTTGGTGGCAACAACCTTTCGCTGGTCATGGTGCGCGAATGACGATGGACACCATTCCCTCGCCGCAATACGTGTTGCCGCATGATCATCCGATGATTCTGATTGATACGATCGAGTCATGGCACGAGCATGGTTTGACAGCAAGTGTTACGGTGCGTCCGGATTCACTGTTTATCGAGCCCGACGGGGTGCCTGCGTGGGTTGGCATCGAGTACATGGGGCAGGCTATTGCGGCGCATGCAGGGCTCTGCGCACGTCGCGATGGTAGACCTGTTCAGATTGGTTTTCTGGTGGGCACCCGCCGCTATGAGCCAGGCTGCAGTCACTTTCCCATGGGAACCAAACTGGCTGTCTTTGTGGATGCCATTACGTCCAACACCACCGGCCTCCAGGTATTCGAATGCCGTATCACGGGCGACGGCGTTTCAGTACATGCGAACCTGAACGTGTTCATGCCAGCCAATGTCGCCGAGTTTTTGGAAACTTCGACAGGGAGTAGAAACGATTGAGTAAAGCAGTGTTGATTACCGGATCCAGTCGCGGCATTGGCAAGGCCATCGCAATGGATCTGGCCATGGCTGGCTATCAGACGGTCCTGCATTGCCGCGTCAACGTGGATGAGGCCAACGCCGTGCTCGCGCAGATAGCGCAGCAGACAGGCAGAGCGGACAACGCGGGGAGAGTGCTGCAGTTTGACGTCGCCAACCGCGAACAGTGTCGCGAAGTGCTGGAAGCCGACATTGCTGCGCACGGCGCCTACTATGGCGTTGTTTGCAATGCCGGCATCATCAAGGACGCCGCGTTTCCTGCGCTTACCGGCGAAGACTGGGATTCCGTCATTCACACCAATCTTGATGCTTTCTACAACGTTCTGCAGCCACTGGTGATGCCGATGGTGCGGCGACGCGAGGCGGGACGGATTGTAACGTTGGCTTCTGTCTCGGGATTGATAGGCAATCGGGGCCAGACCAACTACAGTGCAGCGAAGGGCGGCATCATCGCCGCCACCAAGTCGCTGGCAATTGAACTTGCCAAACGCGACATCACGGTCAATTGCGTGGCGCCTGGCATGATCGAAACCGAAATGACGAGTGAAGTGCTGACACCGGAGATGCTTGCCATGATTCCGGCGCGCAGGGCGGGAAAGCCCAGCGAAGTTGCCGCACTGGTAAGGTTCCTGCTTTCCGATGAGGCTGCCTACATCACGCGGCAGGTCATTTCCGTGAACGGCGGTATCTGCTGATGAAGCGCGTGGTTGTCACCGGCATGGGCGCACTGTCTCCGATAGGCTCGGACTGGCAGGAAATCAAACAGCGCCTGCTTGATGGAAAAACTGGCATCCGTTATGTGGAGGAGTGGGACAAGTACAAGGAGCTCAATACCCGGTTGGGAGCGCCCTTGTCTGCGTTCGAACATCCGGAACATTATCCGCGCAAACTGACGCGTAGCATGGGCAAGGTCGCCTTGATGAGCACTCGCGCTACCGAGCTCGCGCTGCAGGATGCCAACCTGTTGGATGATCCTTCGATCAAGGATGGTCGCATGGGCGTCAGTTACGGCTCGTCAATCGGCAGCCCGGATGCGATGGCGCATTTCGGCGACATGCTGCTGAACAACAAGAGCACCGGCATCAACGCCAACTCCTACCTGAAGATGATGAGCCATACCTCTGCCGTGAATGTCGGTGTGTTCTTTGGTTTGCAAGGTCGCATCATTCCGACGTCCAGTGCCTGCACGTCAGGCAGCCAGGGCATTGGCTATGCCTACGAAGCAATCAAGTACGGCCATCAGAAGTTGATGGTGGCCGGCGGAGCGGAAGAGTTGTGCGGCACCGAAGCGGCCGTGTTTGACACGCTGTATGCCACCAGTACCCGCAACCAGGAACCCCATTTGACACCGCGACCTTTTGACAAGGACCGCGACGGTCTGGTGATCGGTGAAGGAGCCTGCACTTTTGTGCTGGAAGAGCTTGAACATGCACTGGCGCGTGGTGCCCGCATCCATGCCGAACTCGTGGGTTTCGGCACCAATTCGGATGGTGCGCACGTCACACAACCCGAGCCGGCCACGATGTATGTGGCAATGCAGCTGGCACTGAAAGACGCGAAACTGCAGGCGGGCCAGATCGGCTACGTCAGCGCACATGGTACGGCGACCCAGCGCGGAGACATTGCCGAGAGTCATGCGACCCACCGTCTGTTTGGACGCAACATTCCCATCAGTGCATTGAAGAGCTACACCGGCCATACGTTGGGCGCGTGTGGAGCGCTGGAATCGATGGTGGCAATCCGCATGATGAACGACGGCTGGTTCCACGGGACTGCCAATCTGGTTACGCCTGACAGTGAATGCGCTGAACTGGATTATCTGACGGGCAAGGGCCGTCATTTCGAGACCGGCTATGTAATGAACAACAATTTTGCGTTTGGTGGTATCAACACGTCGCTGGTCTTCAAACGCCACTCCTCCTGAGTACTGCGCACTCGCATCACGGCTGCATACGGAAGTTTTGATCATGAATTTCTACCAGACTGATTCACTGTCAGCGTTGCAGGCAAAGTTTGAAGCACAAAAAATCGCCTTCGGTCCGATTGCCTTCCAGGCGACGCTGGCATTGCGTGATCTGGGTGTCCTCGCGGCTATCGAGAAGCACGGCAAAAGTGGAGTCGCCGCTGCTGACATCGCCGCTGAACTGGGCTTGTCGGAGTACGGTGTAAAAGTATTGGCTGAAGCCGGGCTCGGCATGGGGTTGCTGCTGTGGAACGAAGAGGTGCGCACCTTCTCGACGACGAAGGTTGCCTACTTCGTGCTGCACGACCCGATGACGCGGGCCAATATGGATTTCGTGCAGGACATCAATTACCGCGGGTTCCTGCATCTGCAGGAAGCTATCACTAGCGGTCGCCCGGCTGGTTTGCAGACATTGGGCAACTGGCCCACGTTGTATGAAGGGCTGGCGCATCTTGAGCCGAAAGCCCAGAAGAGCTGGCTGACCTTCGACCATTTCCATTCCGACGCAGCGTTCAGCGCGGCACTGCGCCATGTGTTCCGCCACAAGCCGCGTCAGTTATTGGACGTCGGTGGCAACACCGGGCGCTGGACGCTGCAGTGTCTGGCTTACGATTCTGCTGTGCAGGTGACTATCGCGGATTTGCCGGGCCAGTTGGCGATGGCAAAAGCCAACCTTGCCGCCAGTGAGCATGCCGATCGTATTGGCTACTACGCCGTCAATCTGCTGGATCAGGCCGATGCACTTCCTACGCAGCACGATGCGATCTGGATGAGCCAGTTTCTTGACTGCTTTTCCGAAAGCGAGATTGTGACGATTCTCCAGCGGGCAGCGAGTGTGATGGGGCCGCAGGACAACTTGTTCATCCTTGAGGCATTCTGGGATCGCCAACAGTATCCGGCGGCAGCTTATTGTTTGCAGCAGACCTCGTTGTATTTCACGTGCATCGCCAATGGCAACAGTCAGATGTATCACTCGGGCAATATGAAGGAGTGCCTGGCGAAGGCGGGACTGGTGGTGGTGGAAGACATCGACAGTCTCGGCATCAGCCACACGTTGTTCCGCTGCCAGAAGCCTGCCTGATCGCAGGTTATCGAGCTGGCGTTGTCGCTTCGCGTTTATGCATGGCGAGGGCGAGCACAAAATTGATTGCTACACCAAGCGCCACCGTCACGCCGATTGCCTGCAGCACTGGCAGCGTCGATGTAGCCAGCAGTGAGAACACAATCAACGTCGACAGCGCGCACACCAGCACAGCATGCAGCGAGCGACATTGTTCACGCGGATCCTCGGCGGCGTGTTCAAAGAACAGGGCATAGTCGAGACCAAGCCCGGCGGCAAGAATCAAGGCGATGAGATGGAACAGTGTCAGCGGAATGCCGGCGCCGTGCAGTATTGCCAGCAGCAATAGCGTTGTAAGCGCCATCGGTGCGAGTACCCGCAAGACACGTTCGCGACTGCGCAGCGCTGCTGTCACTACAGCAATCAGCAGTATTGCGGCTGCAGCCAGACTCCACAGCAGACGCGTCCGCTGCTGGGCTACCAAGGATTCAGACGCCGCTTTCAGATCCAACAGCACTACTCCATTGCCGGCAATCGGGACGAGACTTTCCAAAGCCTGCAGATCGCTGACGCCTGCGAACGTCACGAGGGCAGCAGTGCCTTGCTCACGTGTATTCAACAGCAGTGCAAATCTGGCGCCGAGTGGTGAGTCCTGCAACTGCTGTGCGGTCAATGGCGTCAGTTGACGCGTTTGCGCGACATCATTGAAAAAAGGTTCAAAGACCTCTGGCCGAAATGCCGTATCGGTCAGAGCGGCACTGAGCGATTCCCGCAGGGCGGCATCAGCGGGCAGTTGTTGCTGGCGCATCAGTTGGCGAGCTGCTGACGGGAGATAGCGAGCCGCATGATCATAACCACTGATGGCGCCTTCTCCCTTTAGTTCGGCGAGACGGGGTTCCAGTAGTTCAAGTCTGGTCAGGGCATCCTCGTCATTGAGTGCTTCGATTACCAGCATGAAGCGCAGATCGGGTGAGCCAAGCTGACCACGCAGCTCGTTGTCAATCTCCAGCAGGTCCGATGGCACCGGCGTCAGTTTGCCGAGATCGTTTTCCCACATGGGTCCAGGTGTCAGCACAATCACTGCAAGGCAGAGAATCACCATGGCAGCGCCTGCCCAGCGCGGTCGCGGCAGCGTAGTCATCAATTGCCACAAGCGACCAAGTCGCGCCGAATCACCGAAGTCGCGACGTGGCAGTTGCATCAGGCGCGGCAGCAGGAAGCGTGTGCTCAGCCCGGCAGCAAACAAAGCGGCTACTGTGAAGAACGCCAGCTGAGTGAGGCCGACCACGCCGGAAAACAGGAAGGTGCCGTAGGCGATGCAGGTGCTGGCAACGCCGGTAGCCAACGTTGACCACAATTCGCGAGCGGATTGCAGAGGCGATCGATCAGGACGCGAATGGCTGAGGAGGTGTAGCGGGTAATCCTGCGCAACACCTATCAGCGTGAATCCGAAAGCGAGAGTGATGCCGTGCACCGCATCGAACAGCAGCGTGACGGTGAGCAATCCGGCGATGCCGGCAGTGGCCAACGGCAAGGCGCTGGCGATAACGCTACTCACGTTGCGATAGGCGATGAACAGCAGGGCAAGCATGATAAGGGTTGCCAGCACACTGAGCATTTGCGCCTCAGTACGGGTTCGCTGTTCCATCAGCGCCGAGAATGCCCCCGGGCC
>JAZKEH010000447.1:28433-30171 GCA_040387155.1 Pseudomonadota bacterium
TTTGCGCCTCAGTACGGGTTCGCTGTTCCATCAGCGCCGAGAATGCCCCCGGGCCGCTGACGGTCAGGTGCATGCCGGATGTCGCAACCTCGTCGAATGCGCGCTGCAGTTCAGCGATAGCAGCGCGCTGTTGCGTTGGGTCGAAAGCTGGAGCCACCGTTTCGGCAACGAGCAGCGCGCGTTCACCGCGCGCATCGAACCAGACATCGTAGAGCAATGTTGGTTCTTGCACAGGCTGCCAGGATTGCAGCAGTTTCAGTTGCTCCAGCGTGGGATCGCCGGGCAGCATTGGTTCGAGCAGCGCGCCGGCAGGGGAGGCGAGATCGCGCAAACGCAGTTGCAATTGCTCACGCAAGAAGGCGGCATCCAGTGCCTGCGTGTCCAGTGTTGTTGAAAGCAGATACCGGTAGCTGGCAAGCAATTCATCTGCAAGCGCATCATCAGCAACCTCTCCGTTGGCAAGTAGCCGGAAATGCGGATTGCCTGCCAGAGCGTTGACGAATGCACGCGATGTTTCAGCCAGCGCTTCAGTGGTGTCACCATCAATCGCGATGACCAGAATGCGGGAGGCAGCGCCTTCACCAATTTCTTCCAGCAACAGGCGTTCCTGGTCAGTGGTCGGCGTTGGCAGGAACAGTTGCAGGTCATTGCCAATGACCAGACTCTGGCGGATATGCCAACCAAGCCCAATGAGTACCAGCACCCAGATGAAGAACAGTGCCAGTCGGCGATTCATTGGTGAGGTAGGCATCGATTGGTGGGGAGGGGTGAAGTCATTCTGCACATCTTGTCTGCAACCAATCGCGTGTCAGCGGTTCAGGCAGTTCAATGTGCGCGACAACACCAAGCAACATCACGCTGAAGCTTTCGCTGTCCCTGTCCATCCAGAAGCATTGTGGAACAGTGCGCTGTCCATCAATGCGGATGTCTCGTATGCGTTGACGTATTTTTCTGTCGCGCGGGATGAGGTGAAGCGTCCACTGTTCAGCGGTACCACTGGCTTCAATCGTGAAGTCGTGTTCGATAGCGGCGTGGTCACCAGAGAGCAGCGCTGAAAATGCATGCAGCAGTCCCTGCAATTCCGGTGCGCGACCCAGGGCAAAGGTACGTTCTGCTTCCCCTTCGCGATTTACCCGAATGGTATCGCTGCGTATCTCGGTGTCTTCCAAATAGGGAACCAGCACATGTCGATCAAGCGCCTGCGGTCCCCCATAGCCCAATACACCGGACACAACGACAGGTGCCTTCAGCAGTGGCGAGAAGCGCGCTTCCGCGAAATCGGTATTGGTTTGCGCAGGCTGGGCGAGGCCCGCAATTATTGATGGGACATCGAGGTTCTGCGCGGCTGCTGTCGCCGGTACGAGGATTGAGATGAGCGTTGCCGTAAGCAAATATTTCATCATGATGTTGTAGCAGAGACTGTAGCGGGGCACCCAGCGTTGTACGGGCATGGTAGGCAAATCTGGTGTGTTAGGCGAACGAATTGATCCGCCTCATGGTTGCATGCAGATAGTTGTTTGGATGCAGAGGTTTTTGAAAAAAACGAGGTCCGCCGAGTTGTACAAAAGGAGGTAGAAGGCAAGGCGCCTGTGGCGCTCGAAGCAGTAGAGCCCGAACAGCGCAAATGGCATTTCGGTAGCTCTACTGCCTGACATGAAATGGTAGCGATGGGTGGACTTGAACCACCGACACCCGCATTATGAATGCGGTGCTCTAACCAGCTGAGCTACATCGCCAT
>JAZKEH010000448.1:0-14989 GCA_040387155.1 Pseudomonadota bacterium
CAATAATAAGGAGCGCGTAGAAATTCAACGGAATGCTGTTGATCATGACGGCCACCGGATTTTCCAGCCCATAACCTTGCAGCAGTCCAAGAATGTACGCGCCCCAGCCATTCAGCAGGATCAACACGCTGACGGGCGAGCAGGTGGTGTCGGCGATCAGGGCGAGCCGTGCTCGACTCAACTGGTAACGATCGAACAGGGTTTGGCCGAACGTGCCGACGGTCAGCACACTGAGATAGCTCTCAATGAATATCACCAGCCCCAACAGGGTTGTCAGCATCGCAGCAGAGCGACGGCCGCGCACCAGTCGGCTGTGCAGCAACCAGCGAACAAATGCACTGACGCCACCGCCATTGCGGATGAGGGCGAGCAGACCGCCGATCAGCAGGCTAAACAGCAGGATACGGACATTGTCACTACTGGCGAAGACGGCGCTGATACGGTCTATCGTATGCAGAACGCCGAGGGCGGGGTTGAATCCCGCCAATAGCGTTTCTGCCAACAGAATGGCGAATAGCAGGGCGAGGATGACTTCTTTCTTCCACAGCGCAATGCCAATGGCCAACAGCGGTGGAAGCAGGCTCAGCCAACCCATGGGTTTTCCTTGTGCAGGGAACGGGAATGGCTGCGATGATAGGAGCTAACTCAGCGCCAGCTCCAGCGTGTTGTCATCGCGACTGGTGAAACCGTTGCGCAAGTACCAGCGTCGCAACAGCAGGGCATTGCCTTCCAATGAGCAGCTGAGTCGTTCGATCTGGTGTTCGCGACAGTAGCGGGCGACTTCCTGCAGCAGGCGGCTGCCAATGCCGCGGCGGCGGAACTGGTGGTGCACCTGGATGGTTTTCAGTACATAGTCCTTGTGGATCGGAGGCGAGAACAACTGTGCAATGCCGGGTGCAGCTACAGTTGAAGGATCCCTCTCGAGGCGGGCGTAGCCAACAGGCAAGCCATCGCTGAGCACCTGGAAAATCAGGCGGGAGCCCAGCGTGACGGGTGCCATGAACTCAATCAGTGCCAGATCTGACAAGGCACTGCCATGGGAGTTTGAGCCAGCAGGATGCTGGTGTGTGAAATAGGGACCCATTGGGTGCAAGCTCTTATAGTTGTTGATGTGTAGAATTAAATTACATAAAAATCAATAAGATATTATTTATAATTAATGCTTATTGTTTAATGTAACACCTCAGAAAGATAGCGTAAATGACAGTTGAATTATGTGACCAAACCGGCAGTTTGCCGTTGTCGGAATTGCTAGCCGTCCTCGCCGCCAAGGCAGATGGGGTGCCACGAGCAATGGGAGGCGGGCAATTTTTGCTCAGTCTTGATGAGACCGGGTTGGCATTGCATGACGCGCATGACCCCAGGGCCGCAGCCACCCGGGTCGATTTCAGTGATGCCGGTTTGCAGTATCGCCTGCAGACGACCGGCAAGCGGCAGGGGCTCGGAAAGGCCATTGGGCTCGATAAGGTGAAGGCTAGCCAGCAGGTGTCTGTCGTGGATGCGACAGCCGGCCTCGGACGTGACGCCCTGGTGCTGGCCCATCTCGGCTGCCGGGTACTGATGCTCGAGCGGTCCCCGATTATTCACGCCTTGCTGGCAGACGGCTTACAGCGAGGAAGCCAGCATGCAGAGCTGAAAGTCGTGCTTGCTCGGATGCAATTGCAGCAGGCTGATGCCCGCCAGTGGTTGGCGGCGGCTGCGAGCGGTGATGAGCGCCCCGACGTGGTTTACCTCGATCCCATGTTTCCGCCGCGCGATAAAAGCGCCAAGGTGAAGAAAGACATTGCATTGCTGCATGCCTTGCTGGGAAGCGAGGAGGATTTGCCATCCCTGCTGCAGGCAGCCCGCGCGGTGGCGCGTTACCGGGTGGTGTTGAAGCGCCCCGACGGGAAGTTGCCGACTGGTGTGCCGGAACCCACGTTCTGGTTGAAAGGAAAGGCCGCTGCGTTTGCGATCTACGTCAACAGCAGCTTCGCCAATACGCCCTGATAGATTGCGACCAGCCGATCAAGCTCAACGAGTTCAATGTGCTCGTTGACCTTGTGGATCGTGGCGTTCACCGGTCCTATTTCAACAACCTCGGCGCCTGTCGGGGCAATGAAGCGGCCATCACTGGTGCCGCCGCCCGTGGACAGCTGCGGCGTAATGCCCATGACTTCCTGCACGCTCGCGCGCACTGCAGCGACCAAGGCACCTTCCGGAGTCAGGAACGGATTGCCGCTCAACTGCCAGTCCAGACGATAGTCCTGGTAGTGCTTGTTGAAAACGGCCTCGGTACGCTCCTGCAATTGTTGGGCGGTGACTTCTGATGAGAAACGGAAATTGAACAGCACGTCCATGCTGCCGGGAATGACGTTGTTGGCACCGGTGCCGGCATTGATGTTGGAGATCTGGAAGCTGGTGGGTGGGAAGTACTCGTTGCCACGATCCCATTCAATCGCAGCGAGATCAGTCAGCGCTGGCAGGAAAGCATGAATAGGGTTGCGTGCCAGATGCGGGTAGGCCACATGACCGAGCTGACCGTTGACCCGCAACAGCCCGTTCAATGAGCCGCGACGACCATTCCGAATAACGTCGCCAGTCAGCGTGGTACTCGAGGGCTCGCCGACGACACACCAGCGGATTTTCTCGCCGCGGGCTTCCAGCGTTTCGATGACACGACGGGTGCCATCAATGGCAACACTCTCTTCGTCGCTGGTGATCAGAAAGGCAATGGAGCCTGTGTGCGCAGGATGCGCCGTGACGAAGGCGCGACACGCCGTGATCATGGCGGCCAGAGAGCCTTTCATGTCGGCGGCGCCGCGACCGTAGAGCTTGCCGTCGCGCACGGTGGGCGTGAACGGGTCGCTGTGCCAGTCCTTGTTGTCGCCAGCGGGCACAACATCGGTGTGGCCCGCGAAGCAGAGCACCGGCCCGCTGTGGCCACGACGCGCCCAGAAATTGCTGACGGTGCCGAAGGGCATCGCCTCGATGACAAAGCCGAGCTGCTCGAGTTCGCGGCACAGCAGCGCCTGACAGCCGCGGTCATCCGGGCTGAGGGAGGGCTTTTGCATCAGCGCCTGGCAGAGTTGCAGGGTGTCAGTCATCGTGGCTTTTTCCAGGCTCAGTTGTGGCTGTGCAGTGCAGCGTTGAGTTCCACTTCGCTCTTGTTGGTCAGGCATTCAACGCGACCATTGACCGAGTTGCGGCGGAACAGCATGTCGCTGTTACCGGACAGGTCGCGGGCCTTGCAGACGCGCACTTCCTTGCCGGTATTGTCGAGCATCGTCACCTTGGTGCCTGCCGTGACGTAGAGACCCGCTTCGATCGTGCAGCGATCACCGAGCGGAATGCCGAGACCGGCGTTGGCGCCGATCAAACAGTTCTTGCCGATGCTGATCACGGTTTTGCCGCCACCAGACAGTGTGCCCAGCACGGAGCAACCACCGCCAAGATCGCTATGACCATGCACGAAGACACCAGCGGAAATGCGGCCTTCGATCATCGCCGGACCTTCGGTGCCGCCATTAAAGTTGCAGAAGCCTTCATGCATGATCGTGGTGCCTTCGCCAAGGTGTGCACCGAGGCGCACGCGGGCGGTATCAGCGATGCGGACGCCGGTGGGAACCACGTAGTCAGTCATCTTGGGGAATTTGTCGACGGAGGTGACCTGCAACACTTCGCCGCGCAGACGGGCAGCCAGCTGGGCCTGCGGCAATTCATTGATTGCAATCGCGCCGGCGGAAGTCCACGCCACGTTCGGCAGCAGCGCAAACATGCCATCAAGGTTGATACCGTGCGGACGCACCAGGCGATGTGACAACAGATGCAGCTTCAGGTACACCTCAGGCACGCAAGCAGGCTTGTCGTCGCCAGCGAGCAGCATCAGCACACGCGGACGTTTGCTGGTTGCCAATTGCTGGCACAGGTCGGCTTGCTCGGCATCGATACTGCGCAGACCCGTAGCAAGGCGTTGCAACTGCTCAGACTGCAAAGGAATGGCCTGCGTGCTCTTGCTGCAGCTGAGAATCTGACAGGCAGCAGTGACGAGGGCTGCCGAAGGATTCAACAGCGGACGCGGGTAATAGACTTCAAGCCAGTGGCCACCACTGTTGTGGGTACCGACACCAAGGGCAAAACTGAGCATGCAAATTTCCTGATAGGTCTTGGGTGAAAGGGACAACGGGTAAAACGGAATTATAGCCCTGACCACGTCTGTAAGACGATGTCAGGAAGCGGTCTCCGCATCGAGCCGCGAGCGGAGTGTGTGTTGCAGCGACTCCATGATGGACGGGTCCTCCAGGCGCTGGTTGTCTTCATCGGTAATGAAGAAAACGTCTTCGACGTTTTCGCCGAGCGTCGTGATCTTCGCATTGCGCAGCATGATGTGCATTTCGATGAAGACGTTGGCAACGATGGCCAGCAGGCCGGGTCGGTCGGGACACAGCACTTCCAGAATACTGTAGGGCTTGCTGTCATTGTTGGTCAGCGTTGTCACAGTGTGGCGGTTGAAGTGACGCTGCTTGCGGGTGGGGCGGGGGGCCGTACCCCGGGGCAGAGCGCGATTGGCAGCCGCATGGTCCTGCAGCAATTTTTGCATTTGAGCCAGCCGATAGTCGTTCAGCTGCAACGGGGTGCCATCGGTTTCCAGCACGATGAAGCTCAATACCGTGACACGGTCATCCATCACATACATGCGAGCATCATGAATGTTCAGGTTCAGGCGCTCAAAGGCGGCGCAAAGATTGGCAAACAGAAATACTGAATTGAGCGCACGCACGAAGACGTGGGTAGCGCCTTCATGCCGGTGTTCCGTGGTATTGCGGATGATGATGAGAGGCGTTTGCTCGTTGACGTGCATGGCAAGCGCTTCAGTTTGCCAGACGATATCCTCGGCGGATTCACGCAGGAAGTAATCTTCACTGGCGTGGCGCCACAGCTCTACCACTTGTTTGTGCGTAAAGCCGATTTCGAGCAGGGCTCCCATCGCGGTATCGCGTGTCTGCAGGATCAGTTTGTCCTTGCCGACCGTGACTTCCAGTCCCTGGCTGAGCGCACGTTTGGTCGAAAAATACAGTTTGCGCAGCAATGATGCGCGCCACGTGTTCCACAGATTGGGATTGGTGCCGTTGATGTCAGCCACCGTCAGTACATAGAGATAGTCGAGATGCACCTGGTCGCCGACGCGCAACGCAAACGCGTTGACCACTTCCGGGTCATGAATATCTTCGCGCTGGGCCACGCCGGACATGACCAGGTGATTACGCACGAGCCAACCCACCAGCATCGTGTCCCACTTGCCAAGGTGATGGCGCTGGCAGAATTGTTCTGCGTCAGCGACACCGAGTTCGGAATGATCGCCGCCACGGCCCTTCGCAATGTCATGGAACAGGCCGGCGATATAGAGCAATTCTATTTTCGGTAACTGGCTGATGATTTGCGCTGCCACCGGATAGCGTTCTTCGGCATCTTCATGCCAGAAGCGTCGCATGTTCTCCATCACCTGCAGTGTGTGGTCATCGACGGTGTAGATGTGGAACAGGTCGTGCTGCATCTGGCCGACGATGCGGCCAAATTCAGGCAAATAGGCAGACAGCACGCCGTAGTGCTTCATCTTTCGCAACAGGCCGACCATGCGGTAGGGGCTGCGCAAGAGTTCCATGAACATGCTGGTGTTGCGCACGTCCTTGCGGAACTTGTCATCAATCAGATGGAGGTTATTGCGCATCAGGCGGATTGTCGAAGCACGGATGTTTTCGATATGCGGGTTCTGGCCCATCAACACGAAAACTTCGAGCAGCGCCATCGGTGTATTGCGGAATACGCGCGTGTGACGCGCTTCAATGGTGTTATCGCGGCGCTGGAAGCGTGAGTTCAGCAATTCCACCTTGCCCTTGCTGCCCGAGCCCAGTATCTCTTCGTCGAACAGTTGCAGCAGCATGTCATTCAGACGACGCAAGGTAAGCACTGCCTGGTAGTACTGCTTCATCAGTTTCTCAATGGCCAGGCTGATACCGTCGTTCTTGTAGCCGAACATTTCGGCCAGCTTGCGCTGATGCTCGAACAACAGACGGTCTTCGCGGCGGCCGTTGATCATGTGCAGGCCATAGCGCAGCTTCCACAGGAAGTCGCGGCCCTGGATCAGTTCACGATACTCGCTGCGTTGCAGAAAGCCACGCAGAGCCAGCACACGAAAATCACCGGTGCCGAAGTAGTGGCGGGCGATCCAGCTGATCGTCTGGATGTCGCGCAGCCCGCCGGGTGCAGCCTTGATGTTGGGCTCAAGCGAATATTCGATATCGTCGTGCTTGCGATGGCGTTCCTGCTGTTCGGCTTTCTTCGCGTCGAAGTAGCTTTTCTGTTTCCAGATTTTTTTGTGGCTCAGCCGTGCCATGACCTTGGCGTGCAGGTCGTCGTTGCCAATGACGGTGCGGGATTCGAGCAAAGCAGTGGCGATAGTGATGTCGGCAGCGGCCTGCTCGACGTTTTCCTTGATCGTGCGAACGCTCTGGCCAACTTCGAGATTGATGTCCCACAGGAATGTCAGGAATGCCTCAATTTGCGGTTGGTATTTCTTGTGGTTGCTGCGTGCCAACAGAATCTGGATGTCGATGTCGGAATAGGGATGTAGCTCACCACGACCATAGCCACCAACGGCGATCAGACTGATGTCGATAGAATCGGCAAAGCCGAACCGGATCCAGGCGTGACTCAGAATCTGGTCGATGAACCAGCTCGTGTCGCGAATCAGGTTTTCGACTTTTTCGTCTTCAGTAAAACGCGTATCCAGCAAGAGGCGGGCAGCCTTGATGCTGGCCTTGTAGGCAGGAATAACAGGAGCGCCGGCTTCAAGCTGACGGGTAAATTCGCGTTGATTGAACAACGCCTGGCGTTTACTGCTGGTGCGGGCCGGCGCGGCGGCATTGTGGGTTGGATTGGCGAGTGACCGGGCCAAGTTAAAAGGACTCTTCCTGCCGACGGGTGAGGACTTCGCAGCCCTCGGCCGTTATGGCAATTGTATGTTCCCACTGGGCCGACAGCCGGCGATCTCTTGTTGTCACTGTCCAGCCATCCGTTGTCGAGAGCTTGGTGAAGCGGGTACCGGCATTGACCATTGGCTCGATTGTGATCGTCATGCCTTCGCGCAACTGCATGCCGGTGCCGGGTTGACCGTAGTGAAGTACCTGGGGATCTTCGTGAAAGATACGGCCGATGCCATGGCCGCAGTACTCGCGTACAACGGAATAATTGTTGCCTTCGGCATGCAACTGGATCACATGACCGATGTCGCCGAGAAAGACGCCCGGTTTCACCAGGGCCAGCGCTTTGTACAGGCACTCCTGGGTGATCCGCATCAGCTTGTCGGCATGGGCCGGCACCTTGCCGACGCCGAACATCTTGCTGGTGTCGCCGTGGAAGCCGTTCTTCAGCACTGTAATGTCGACATTGACGATGTCGCCTTCCTGCAGAATCTTGTTGTCACTGGGGATGCCATGGCAAATCACATGGTTGACCGACGTGCAGATCGACTTGGGGAAGCCGTTGTAATTGAGCGGGGCAGGGATGGCTTTCTGGACGTTGACGATATGGTTGTGGCAGATGCGGTCCAGCTCACCGGTGCTGATGCCCGGCACTACATAGGGACCTATCATCTCCAGCACTTCGGCAGCCAGCCGGCCGGACTCGCGCATGTAATCCAGGTCGGAGGCGGTTTTGATCGTAACGGGCATGTAAAACTACTGTAGCTTGGGGGCAGGGAGGAGATCCCGGCCTGAGACAGGCATTCTAGTTGAACCCACCGGGGCAAGTCATGCGGCTTGGAGTGGCCGCCGTTGTTATGGTATAAAGCCGCCCGCTTTGCGGCCGGTTCCCGGCCCAGGGCTTAACCTGCAGGCTTGTCCTGCTTAACTACCAACGTCACACCTATATCGTCACATCCTCCAGGGTGCCCAAGGTTTTCTACAACAAAACCAGCGGGTTGGATCGATGGGGTATAGGGAGGCTTAACCCTAACCAAAGGTACATACCATGTCAGTAAGCATGAAAGAAATGTTGCAGGCCGGCGTTCACTTCGGCCACCAGTGTCGTTACTGGAACCCGAAAATGGGCAAATACATTTTCGGCGCACGTAACAAAATCCATATCATCAACCTTGAGCACACGCTTCCTGCCTTCCAGCAGGCACTCGGCATGGTCAAGGGCATGGCAGAGCGCAAACAGAAGGTGCTGTTCGTTGGCACCAAACGCGCCGCCGGTAAAATCGTGAAAGAACAGGCTGCCCGTGCAGGCATGCCCTATGTTGACCAGCGCTGGCTGGGCGGCATGCTGACCAACTACAAAACCATCCGCGCCTCCGTGCGTCGCCTGCGTGATTTCGAAACGCAGTCTGTTGATGGCACCTTCGACAAACTGACCAAGAAAGAAGTGCTGATGCGTCGTCGCGAAGCCGAGAAGCTGGAAAAGAGCCTTGGTGGTATCAAGGACATGGGCGGCTTGCCAGACGCACTGTTCATCATCGACGTTGACCATGAACGCATTGCAGTAGCCGAAGCCAACAAACTGGGTATCCCGGTTATTGGCGTTGTCGATACCAACAGCAACCCTGATGGTGTTGATCTGGTTATCCCGGGCAATGATGACGCGCTGCGCGCCATTCAGTTGTACGTTGAACACATGGCCAATGCCTGTGTTGAAGGCCATGGCAAGTCATCGATGGAACAGGCCAGCGGCAAACAGGAATTCCAGGAAGGCGATGGCATTGAAGCCGCCGAAACTGCTGTTGAAGGTGAAGCCGGTTCCAAGCCGAAAGCCAAAGCCCGCTCCGCTACCACAGGCAAGCCGAAAACCAAGGTACAGGTTAAAGCCAAAGCCGCCCCCAAAGCAGAATAAGACCGTAACAAGCCAATGAAAAAAGGGGGCTTTGAGCCCCCTTTTTTCAACACCGGTTTCAGGAATCAAATTTCTGGCCGGAAACAGAATCAAGCAATCCGCGCGATATCCGAGCGCTAGTCGAACAAAGAGGAATTTACTATGGCAGAAATTACCGCAGGTGCAGTGAAAGAACTGCGTGAACGCACCGGCCTTGGCATGATGGAGTGCAAGAAAGCACTGGTCGAAGCTGACGGCAACCTGGAAACTGCAATCGAGAATTTGCGCAAATCCGGCGCCATGAAGGCTGCCAAGAAAGCTGGTCGTACCGCCGCTGAAGGCCTGGTCATGACGAAAATTGCCGACAATGGCAGCTATGGCGTCATTGTCGAAGTGAACAGCGAAACAGACTTTGCTGCTCGCGAAGCCAACTTTGTTGCATTCGTCACCAAGGTGCTGGACATCGTTTTCACCACGAAAGAAACCGACGTTGCCAAACTGATGGCGGCAGGTCTTGAAGAGCAGCGTCTTGCGCTGGTACAGAAGATCGGCGAGAACATCAGCGTGCGCCGCGCAGTAGTCGTTGGTGGCGCTGGTGAGACCGTTGGCAGCTACGTCCACTCCAACAACAAGATCGCCGTACTCGTTGCCCTTCAGGGTGGCGATGTGGAGCTGGCGCGTGACATTGCCATGCATGTAGCCGCCACCAATCCACTGGTTGTCAAACCAGAAGATGTTTCGGCTGACGTGCTGAAGAAGGAAGGCGAAATCTACACTGCCCAGGCTGCCGAGAGCGGCAAGCCGGCTGACATCATCGAGAAGATGGTAAGTGGTCGTCTGCGCAAGTACATTGAAGAAGTCAGTCTGACCGAACAGGCGTTTGTGAAGGATCCTGACATCAAGATTGGCAAGCTGGCCAAACAGAGCAATGCGACTGTGCTGTCGTTCACCCGTTACATGGTGGGCGAAGGCATCGAAAAAGCCGTCGTGGATTTCGCGGCTGAAGTTGCTGCCCAGGCTGGCCTCAATAGATAATCCGGCGCAGTTGCGTCCGGGCGAACCCCGGGAGAGAGGACCTGCACCGATGACGACCAAGATCCGCAAATACGACCGCATCCTGCTCAAGCTGAGCGGAGAGGCGTTGGCTGGCGCTGCCGAATTCGGCATCGACCCCAAGGTACTGGATCGCATGGCTGTTGAAATAGGACAGCTGGTGGAAATCGGTGTGCAGGTCGGTCTCGTGCTCGGTGGCGGCAACCTGTTCCGCGGCGCTGCCTTGCACGAAGCCGGCATGGATCGCGTTACCGGTGACCACATGGGCATGCTGGCGACGGTGATGAATGCACTGGCCATGCGCGATGCACTCGAACGCGCCGGCATTGCCACTCGCGTCATGTCAGCCATTCCGATGAGCGGTGTCGTCGAACACTATGATCGGCGTACTGCCATTCGCCATTTGCGCGATGGCGATGTCGTCATCTTCTCTGCCGGCACCGGCAATCCTTTCTTCACCACTGATACCGCTGCCTGTCTGCGTGGCATCGAAATCGATGCCAACCTTGTACTCAAGGCAACCAAGGTCGACGGCGTTTATTCAGCCGATCCGATCAAGGATCTGCAGGCCGTCAAATTCAGTCGCTTGACCTATGACGAAGTGCTGGATCGCAAACTCGGTGTCATGGATCTGACCGCAATCTGCCTGTGTCGTGACCAGAACATGCCGGTGCGGGTTTTCAACATGCATAAAGAAGGCGCGCTGTTCAGTATTATGGTGGGCAAAGACGAAGGCACCTTGATTGAGCGAGGGATATAACAATGATCAATGACATCATCAAAGAATCCGAAGAGCGCATGAAGAAAAGTCTTCACAGCCTGGAGATTGCGTTCAACCGTATTCGTACCGGGCGTGCGCATCCAAGCATTCTCGACAGCGTGAAAGTCAATTATTACGGTCAGGAAATGCCAATCCAGCAGGTCGCCAACGTCAATATTGAAGACGCGCGCACGATCTCGATTGCGCCCTGGGAAAAGAAAATGCTGCAGGAAATCGAGAAGGCGATCATGAAATCGAATCTCGGGCTGAACCCTTCCAACAACGGTGATGTGATTCGCGTACCAATGCCGATGCTCACCGAGCAGACGCGCAAGGAATACACCAAGCAGGCAAAAGGTGAAGCAGAAAACGCGCGCGTTGCTGTTCGCAATATCCGTCGCGACGCCAATACCAACTGCAAGGACCTGCTGAAGGACAAGAAGATCAGCGAAGACGATGCCCGTCGTGCCGAGCAGAACATCCAGAAGATGACTGACAACTACGTCGCGATCATCGACAAGAAATTCACCGAAAAAGAAACCGATCTGATGGCGGTCTAACGCCGCCGCCGCCGATGCATTCGATGAATTCCCAGGCGAAAGATGCTGCTCTGCGCCTGCCACGCCATATCGCAATCATCATGGACGGCAACAACCGTTGGATGAAGCAGCAGGGTGGCAGCGGACTCAGCGGCCATCGTGCCGGCATTGATGCCGCGCGGCGCACGATCCGTCTTTGCGCTGAACGTGGCGTGCAGTGTTTGACACTGTTTGCCTTCAGCAGCGAGAACTGGCAACGCCCGCAGAAGGAAGTCAGCGGACTGATGACGTTGTTCGCCCATTTCCTGCAAGCTTCTGAAGTGGCCGAGTTGCATGACAGCAATATCCGTTTGCGCTTCATCGGTTGTCGCGAGCGTTTCTCCCCCAAGTTGCGCAAGCTGATTGAGAAAGCCGAGAAGCTGACTGCCGACAACACTGCACTGACAGTGCTTATTGCAGCCGATTACGGCGGCCGCTGGGATATCACCCATGCTGCCCGTGTGCTCGCCGAGCAGGTGAAAGCAGGGACATTGCAGCCCGAGCAAATTACAGAACAGGCACTGCACGCGCATACTGCCGCCAGCGATCTGCCGCCCCCTGATCTGTGTATACGCACGGGCGGTGAATACCGCATCAGTAACTTTCTGCTGTGGCAGTTTGCCTATACCGAGTTGTATTTCACCAACACACTGTGGCCGGATTTCGATGTGGCAGAACTGGAACTCGCGCTGGCCGCGTTTGCCAGCCGCCAGCGTCGCTATGGCAAGCTGAGCGAACAGGTAGAAGCCGGATCGGGCGGGATGTTCTGACATGTTGAAGCAACGCGTGATCACCGCTGTCGTGTTGATGCTCGTGTTGCTGTCGGTGCTGTTCCTGTTGCCGCCGCTGGCGTTCGAGCTGCTGGTGACTGTAGTGCTGGCAGCGGGCGCATGGGAATGGACGGCGCTGAGTGGAGTGTCGTCCAGAAGCCAATCCATGCTGTATGTGGGCGTATTGTTCACGCTTGGCTTCGTGTTGGTACATCTTCCTCCCGCAATGATGCCCTTGCTGCTCGGTACAGCTGTCCTGTGGTGGCTGCTGGCCTTTGTGTTTGTGTTGCGTTTTCCGGCACCGAATCCGTTATTGCGTCATCGTCTTTTTTTGTTGCTGGCAGGTGTGTTTGTTCTTCTGCCTAGCTGGTTTGCGCTGTTGTATCTGGAGCGTTTGCCCGGCAATCGCAATTTCTATGTGCTGTGGTTCATTGCCCTGGTTGCAGCAGCCGATATTGGCGCCTATTTCTCGGGTAAGACGTTTGGGCGCCGCAAACTTGCGCCTGCTGTAAGCCCGAACAAAACCTGGGAAGGTTTTGTCGGCGGTGTTGTGATGACCTGTGTGGTGGCCATCTTGGGCGCCCGGCTGGGTCCTGTCGTGGCGCTGCATGCAGTGAACATTGCGTTGCTGCTGGCCGCCGGTCTTGTGCTGGCTCTCGTGAGTGTAGTGGGTGACCTGTTCGAGAGCATGTTGAAGCGGCTGCAGAACATGAAGGACAGTGGCAACCTGTTGCCAGGTCATGGCGGTGTCATGGATCGACTCGACAGTATCACTGCCGCGCTGCCGCTCTATGTATTACTGCTGATCCTGGTGCTGCAACCGTGAGTGCTTCCCCGCCCGCGTCTCCACAACGTCTCACCATCCTCGGTTCTACCGGCACAATAGGCGTCAACACTTTACGTGTTGTGGCAGAACATCCTGGTCAGTTTTTCATTCATGCGCTGACGGCACACAGCAACAGCAAACTGTTGGCCGCGCAGTGCCGCCAGTTTGTGCCACGGTTTGCAGTGCTAGGCAGCGCGCTGGAAGCTGCGCAGTTGCAGCAGCAATTGCGTAATGAAGGATTGGCAACGGAAGTGCTGCATGGCACCGAAGCGCTGGTAGCGATGGCCAGTTCACCTGACGTGGACACTGTGATGGCAGCGATCGTGGGTGGCGCAGGTTTGCTGCCGACACTGGCAGCAGCGCGTACCGGCAAGAAGGTTCTGCTTGCCAACAAAGAAGCGCTGGTGATGGCGGGGGATATTTTTACTGAAGCAGCCCGCTGCAGTGGTGCCGCCATCCTGCCAATAGATAGCGAACACAACGCAATCTTCCAGTGCCTGCCGATGAACGAGCAGGGACGTTTCCAACCGGTGGCAGCGACCGGGTTCGAGCGCATCGTACTGACCGCTTCAGGCGGGCCGTTCCGGCTCCTGCCTGCAGCCGACTTTGCTGCAATTACGCCTGACCAGGCGTGTGCCCATCCCAACTGGGTGATGGGGCGCAAGATTTCGGTGGATTCGGCAACCCTGGTCAACAAGGGACTGGAGCTCATCGAAGCCAGCTACCTGTTCGATACACCACCCAATCAAATTGACGTCGTCGTACATCCCCAGAGCATCGTTCACTCCATGGTCTATTACCGCGACGGTTCCGTGCTGGCCCAGCTCGGTAATCCGGACATGCGGACACCCATTGCCTATGGCCTGGCCTGGCCCGCGCGTATCAAGGCTGGCGTTACGCCGCTGGATCTGACCCGCATCGGCCGACTCGATTTCATGGAGCCGGATCTGCAGCGTTTCCCCGGGCTCGCACTCGGCCGCGCGGCGGCCGAAAGCAAGGGGTCCGCACCCAATATTTTCAATGCAGCCAATGAAATAGCAGTGGCCGCCTTCCTGGCCCGCCAAATCAGCTTTCAGCAAATACCTGCTATCATTGCCGAGACATTGAGCAGGCTGGATTGTCCCGGTCCACGCACGCTGTCAGACGTGCTGGCAATTGATGCCAGCGCACGGGAACTATCCTCCACTTTGGTTGACCAACTGGTTGCCAAGGCCGGGGAATTGCCTGCATGAACCCAACCCAACGACGCGTGAAAACGACCCTGAAGATGCAAGTATGGAATTGATTGGTTCTGTTTTATTCAATGTGCTGGCTCTGCTGGTCACGTTGGGTATTCTCGTGACCTTCCATGAATATGGGCATTTTCGTGTTGCCCGTTTATTCGGCGTTCAGGTTGAGCGTTTCTCGATAGGCCTTGGCAAAGTAATTTACAGCTGGCGCGGCAAACGCGATCCGCGCAATCCTGAGGCCCCTCCCACCGAGTTCGCCATCAGCATCCTGCCGCTGGGGGGCTACGTAAAAATGTTGGGGGAGCAGGGCTCGTATCAAGCGGAAGCTGATCAACAGGACGCGTTGCCAGACAACTCTCCCCAGCAGCCCAGCGGCGCTTTCGGCAGCAAACCATTGTCGCAACGCGCCGCGATCATCGCTGCCGGTCCGATCGCCAATTTCATTCTTGCCATTGTGCTGTACTGGATCATGTTCATGACTGGCGTCAGCGGTTTGGCACCGGTCGTTGGTCACGTTGATGCAGATTCCGCTGCACTGCGAGCGGGCCTTCGGGCAGGCGATGAAATCGTGCAAGTCGATGGCGTCGAAACGCGGACCTGGCAGGAAGTACAGGTGCGCATGCTGGACAAGCTCGGCGAAACCGGCAACCTGGTGTTGGCTGTCAGCAACCAGGACTCGTCGTTGCAACGCGAAGTGGAAATTCCGGTGCAGCGCTGGCTGGTGGAAAGCGATGAGCCTGATCTCTTGGGCGACCTCGGGATTACCCCGTTTCACCAATACATTCCGGCGAAGCTCAAGGAAGTGGTGGCGGGTGGTCGTGCTGCCGAAGCTGGCTTGCTCGGCGGTGACCTGATTACGGCGGCCAACGGTCAGCCGATCACAGGTTGGAATGACTGGCTCAAAGTCATCCAGGATAATCCGGAAC
>JAZKEH010000449.1:0-7007 GCA_040387155.1 Pseudomonadota bacterium
CTGATGGCGGGAACTTGACCCGGATTTTGGCATTGCCTTGTCGGCCTTTGTCTGCGCCTCGATGACACCGTCACGTGTATGTTGTTGCACGGTGGTCAGCACAAACGTTTTCAAACCGCTGAAACTGAAATCGAGTCCGGGCCTGTTCGTCATCGGACGCGGGAACAAAAAACGATCCGCCACACCTTGCTGCGCCAGCTTCGCCACCTGCGGCCCACCCGGATACTGCAAGCCCAACAGCTTCGCCACCTTGTCGAAGGCTTCGCCGGCGGCATCGTCGACGGATTCACCGATCACCTGATACTGGCCGATGCCCTGCACTGCGACCAATTGCGTGTGTCCACCGGAGACCAGCAAGGCGACAAAGGGAAATGCCGGCGCATCGGCTTCCAGTAACGGCGCCAGCAGATGACCTTCCATGTGATGCACGCCGAGCGTTGGAATGTTCCAGGTCATGCCCAGCGAGCGTCCTATCGATGCGCCGACCAGCAAGGCGCCGGCCAGGCCGGGACCTGCGGTGTAGGCGATGCCGTCGATGTCGCTGCCCTTGCAATCGGCGCGCTGCAGCACTTCCCGAATCAGCGGCAAGGTCTTGCGGATGTGATCGCGCGATGCAAGCTCTGGCACCACACCACCGTACTGCTGATGCAACTTGATCTGGCTGTACAGCGCTTCGGCCAGAATGCCGCGCTCGCTGTCGTAGAGCGCAATACCGGTTTCGTCGCAGGACGTTTCAATGCCAAGTACTTTCATGCGGAACCAGTGGGCGGGAGGGCAAATCGGGGCGGCATCATACCACGCGAACACAGGCTTTTTGGCCGGGAAAACGGTCAAAAAGCCTGTGCTATGATCCCTCGAAAAACAGCAGGGGGAACCTACAAAATGAAAGCCTACATCATCAAAGCCGGAAGCACGTCGTTCGATGGACTGATGCCAGTCGAACTGCCCAAACCCACTGCTGGTGCCGGTGAAATTCTGGTGGCCATGCAGGCAGCATCGCTGAACTTCCGCGACTTGCTGGTACCGCTTGGCCGCTACTTTGGCGGCCCGGTGCCGACTGATCTGATTCCACTGTCTGATGGCGCCGGTGAAGTCATTGCTGTGGGCAGTGGCGTCAATCGCTTCAAAGTGGGTGATCGCGTCTGCGGCACTTTCTTCCGCAACTACGTCGATGGACTTCCCGCCGCCGTGGAGCGGCCCGCACTGGGCTCGCCGGTTGATGGGGTGTTGGCAGAGTATGTTGTCTTCAATCAGCAGGATGCCGTGAAGATGCCGGATAACCTGACCTATATAGAAGCGTCGACGCTGCCCTGCGCCGGCGTTACGGCATGGCATGCGCTGATGGTGGCTGGTCGCCCGATCAAGGCTGGTGACAATGTATTGGTATTGGGCACCGGCGGTGTTTCATTGCAGGCGTTGCAATTTGCGCGGGCGGCTGGCGCACGCGTGCTGGTGACTTCGTCAAATGACGGCAAGCTTGAACGCGCCCGCCATCTCGGCGCGAGCGGCCTCATCAACTACAAGACCACGCCCGACTGGCATGCCGAAGTAATGAAGCTGACCAATGGCCACGGCGCCGACTGCGTCGTTGAAGTAGGCGGCGCTGGCACCCTGCAAAGCTCCATGTTGTCGCTGGCCTATGCCGGCAAGATTGCGATGATCGGCGTGTTGTCCGGTTTCCAGGGCGACACCAACCCGCACACCGTCATGCTGAAGGGCGGCAACATGCATGGCATCTTTGTCGGCAACAGGGTGATGTTCGAACAGATGAACCGCGCCATCGAAGCCAACGACATCCATCCGGTTGTCGACAAGGTGTTCAACTTTGACCAAACGGTCGAGGCTTTCTCCTATATGCAGAGTCAGGCCCACTTCGGTAAGGTCGTTATCGCCATCGGCTAGTGTCGGGCCATGAACTTCCATCCTCGCATCCTTTGGCTTATCGGAAGCCTGTTGCCCTACCCGGCATTGCAGGCAGCCGAACCTGTCGAGGAAATTACCATTACGGCACCGCAGGCCAGCCATGAACTGCAACTGGCCATCGACCTGGCAGAAGACGATTTCTATAAACTATTCAATAGCTTGGTCGATAAGGATATGCAGGTCAGCTGCACCCGCGAGAAGGTGCTCGGCTCTCTGATCAAGCAGCGCGTGTGCCAGACCAACTATATGAAGGACGAGCTGACGAAGGCCGCCATGTTCTCCCAAATGGAGGCGCCTTATGACGCCTCTGCGGCTCTCCGGACAAAAAACAGGGAATTAAGTGTGAAAGCCAGGGAACTTATCGGGGAAAACCCTGAACTAAGTAAGGCGGCTGCCCGATTATCCAATCTGGTAGAGCGCTACCAGGACCTCGTTGGACAGAAGTAGCTGAAGAGTAGCTGGGGGAGAACGAGCTCGATCGGGAATGAGTTCTGCGGCTGATCCGGAAAGGTGGATCACACGTCTTTAAAGACAGTGCCGACAGACAAGCTTAGGGTCTATTCATCATTAACCTTTTATGGATAATGACCCTGACCTCGAAAAATAACGAATTTAAAGAGAGTGAACTGCGTGCGATTTTCCAACGCCACAGCCTTCAATACATTATTGATTTTGCTGACAATTTCTGCATGTACCAGTGTTCCGCCACCGGTAGCCGTGACCCCCACTGTTTTGCCGGTGGACAACCGCCTTCGCTCAGTCAATGAGCCGGTAGTCGAGACCCTGGTAACGGGTGCACGCCAATTGGGTATCCGCCCGGTACCTATAGTAGAAGAGGATGGGGTAGTACAGCCGGTGCTGACGACGGTTCCCATGACCGCCAACCGTATCGTCGAACGCGCCATCAACGACTTCCTGCAAAACCGCCGCTCCGTGCTCCGCACCTGGGCCAGCCGCAGCCATACCTATTTCCCGATGATCGAAAAAACCTTCGCCGAGGAAGGTGTCCCGGACGAACTGAAATACCTCGCGCTGCAGGAAAGCAGCCTCTACCCCACAATCCGCAGCACCGCGGGTGCCGTCGGCATGTGGCAGTTCATGGCTGCCACCGCCCGCAGTGAAGGTCTGCGGGTAGATGAGTGGGTCGATGAACGTCGCGATCCGGAAAAAGCTACCCGTGCAGCAGCCAAGCACCTGAAAGCCCTCAATGAGAGCTATCAGGGCAATTGGCACCTGTCGCTGGCCGGCTACAACTGCAGTTACCGCTGCATTACCCGTTCAGTTGAAAAGGCTGGTGGCTCTATTGAAAACCCACCCGCCTTCTGGGAAATCTATCCCCACCTGCCCCAGCAAACCCGTGAATTTGTGCCCCGTTTCATCGCCGCTTCCCTGATCGTTTCCAACCCCACCATGTATGGCATCCAGGTGCAGGACCTTGGCCAGGAACTGGCATACGACATCGTCGAAATCGAAGGCATGCTGAGCCTTGAAGACGCCGCCCGTTTCTCCGGCACCGACGTTGCCACCATCCGCAACCTGAACCCTGCCCTGCTGCGTGGCTCACTGCCCGAAGGCAACACTCCCTACGCGTTGAAAATTCCGCTCGGCAACTACGACACCTTTGTAAGCGCCTTCAGTGCTTCCTCACCGCAAGGCGTACCGGGTGCTGGCGAATACATTGTGAAGAGTGGTGATTCCCTGGATCGCATCGCGCGCCAACATGACATCACAGTAGACGAGTTACGCAGCGCCAATAACCTGCAAGGCAACCTGATCAAACCAAAACAGAAGCTGTTGCTGCCGGGTCTTGGCAGCTCAAACACAATTGCCATCGTCAGCAAGCAGCGTGAATTTGTTGCATACGGTGGCGTTGAGTTCAAACCAATCAAACTCGGCGAGGAATTCCAGTTGGTGCGCCAGTCGGGCTCCACTGCAGAGCAACCGCTGATGGCAGTCAGCTTGAACCTGGTAGAACCTGATGAGGGTGTTATCAGTCTTGTACCCACGGTCTACAAGGTTCGTCGTGGCGACACGCTGGGCGCAATCTCGCAGCGTTTCGGCGTATCGGTTGCCAGTATCCAGACCAACAACAAGCTCAACGACAACAAGATTTTCCCGGACCAGGAATTGACGATCCACGCGGCAGCGCGTGCGTCTGAGTCCGCAGCCGTGCTCGCCGACACAGAAACTGCCGACAAGACCAAGACCTATCAAGTGCAGAACGGCGACAGCCTGTATCAGATTGCCCGTCGTTTCGGCGTCTCTGTCGACAATCTGAAACGCCTGAATCGTCTGCGTGATAATCGCATCTATCCAGGTCAGAGCCTTTCGCTGAACTAACAGCCGTTCGTTAATGAATAAAAAACGGAGCCAATTGGCTCCGTTTTTTTTGGACCATAGGTTTCCCAATATTCAACGAAGCAACGCGCGCAGCGGGGCAATGGCCTTGATGATTTTTCCGCCACTTTGCAAATCGGCCACGATGCGCGCCAGATACTGATCCAGCTCCTGTTCGTAGTCATTCCACACCAGCGCCTTGTCGGCCGCCTTCGGTACGCCGATCACTTCATAGACCGCGTCATAGAGCGGCAGACTCAGTGGTGATAACGTCTTGCTGCCGTCGTAATGCCCACAGACCAGTTTGCTGCGCAGCTCACTGGCCTGCACACCAAACAACAACGCCACCGCCATGTAGTGCTGAAAGATTTCGACAGCGCGGCGCGTGAGATTGGCCGAACCAAAACCCTGGCTGTTGATGTTCTGGTTGAAGCCTTCGGCATGACTGGGGAAATGCTGCACCAGCGAATTCGCGTAAAAGCCCAACTGCGGCATGATGCAGTTGCCGCAAATCTGTAGGCTCTGTAAACCACCATTCACGGCCCGCGCGGTATTGCCTACCAACATCGCCGACAAACCGTTGCTGAATGCCGGTGTTGCCGCCATCGCAATCTGGATGTCGAGATGCTTGGCCAACAGGCCGATGTGATAACGCAGCTGGTCCATGCCCACGCCGACATACTGACCCAGGAAATTGCCACCGTGATAGGTGTGGCCACGGGCATGATCGACCAGCGGATTGTCAGTAGCCGAATTCATTTCTGTTTCCATCTGGCCGGCAATCTGGCGAATGCCATCGACCAGGGGTCCCATGTACTGCGGTAGGCAACGCAACGAATAGCGATCCTGGATCGGCTGATCGCCCCCACGGAATTCATGCTGGCCTTCCAGTTCATCGGCGATCAGTTGCGAACCTTGCAGCAGTTGCAACATCAACTGGGCAGAGACGACCTGGCCCGGCAGCGGCTTGTGCTCGTGGATAAAGGGATGGAAGGACTGGTTGGTGGCCGCCAACCCCTGGAACAGCAAGGCATGGGTGCCGAACGACAAGGCCAGCAGATCCAGCGTGTCGTTGACGCAGCCTGCCGCAATGGCCGCCATCACCGAGGTGCCATTGACCATGGCAAGGCCTTCCTTGGGCCCCAATTGCAGCGGCTCCAGGCCCAGCTCTTTCAACAGAGTGCGGGCGCCGAGAACCTGTCCCTGATAGTCGACCTTCCAGGCATCATCCAGCCCAATGAGGCAGGCGGTGATGTAGGACAGGGGGCTGAGGTCCCCGCTGGCGCCAATCGAGGCAAATTCCCGCACCTGTGGCGTAGCGCCGACGTTAAGAAAGGTTTCCATCCGTTTGATCAGCTCCAGGCTGATGCCGGAGGCACCGCGCAGATGCGAGTTCATCCGCAACAGCATGGCCGCCCGTACGTCTGATTGAGGCAATAGCCGGCCCAACCCCACCTTGTGAAACCACGGAATATTGTTTTGTAATTCAATGGCTTGCTCTTTCGAAATAGTCTTGTACGCCATTGCGCCGAAGCCACTGGTCACACCGTAAATGGGCTGGTTGTCAGCCACCGCCTTCAGGATGAACTCGTGCGAGAGCCTGACCCGCTCCTGCACAGCGCTTTCATTGGATATCATGACCCGCCGTCCCAGCCGGGCCACCTCGACGGTGTCACTGATGGTAAGGCCTTCGCCGCGCAGAATGAGGGTATTGCTGGATTGGTTCATGGGGTGTCCCTGGTAAAAACTGCCCCGATTGTACCCATGGCTCCCAGCCCCAAACCAAGCTTTTGCTTGGCAAAAGGCCCTCAGCCCCCGTACAATTCGCGCCCTTAAACCGGTCCGCCCGGTTTGACCGTATACCCGCAGTAACAAGAAGCACCAAAAAGCACATTAACCAAATCCGGAAGCTCCTATGCCCGTAGTCCGAATCAAAGAAAACGAGCCTTTTGACGTGGCTCTGCGTCGTTTCAAACGTTCCTGCGAAAAAGCAGGCGTGCTGGCTGAAGTTCGTCGTCGCGAGTTCTACGAAAAACCAACTTCGATCCGCAAGCGCAAAGCAGCAGCAGCTGTTAAGCGTCATCAGAAGAAAGTGTCGCGCGATTCGCGCCGCACACAGCGTCTGTATTAATCGCTGCTCCTGTAGAAGCTCTTCTTAGAAGCTAAGCCTGATCAATCTGGATCAGGCTCTATCCGAAAGACAGTCATGGCAGACCATCCGATCAAGGCCCGTATTACCGAAGCGATGAAAGACGCGATGCGGGCTCGCGAGAAAGAACGTCTCGGCACGATCCGGCTGGTACTCGCAGAATTCAAAAAGATCGAAGTTGATGAACGCGCTGATGTCACTGACGAGCGCGCGATCAGCGTGCTCGACAAGATGGTCAAGCAACGTCGCGATTCCATCAAACAGTACGAAGCCGGTGGCCGCCCCGAATTGGCCGCCGTCGAACAGGCAGAGATCATCGTCATCCAGGACTTCCTGCCCACTGCTCTCACCGAAAGTGAAATCTCCGACATCATCAGCGCCGCCATCAAGCAAACCGGCGCCACTGGCATGAAGGAAATGGGTGCCGTCATGAACATCGCCCGCCCGCAGTTAATGGGCCGCGCCGACATGGGACTGGCCAGCCAGCTCGTCAAGAAACTGCTCTCCTGATTTTTTATCCTGATCATTATCTGATCAGGCACTCACACCTCTGCTCTGACACCCCGCTTCTTCATTGCGGTATGCTGGTTATATGGCC
>JAZKEH010000450.1:0-1901 GCA_040387155.1 Pseudomonadota bacterium
AGAACACGGAGTTTCTTCCGTATGTCGACACGCTGGAATCGTGGGTCATTCAACTGCTCGACGCGGGGGTGAAGCCGTCAAGAATTACGCTGGTTGGGTTCTCGCGTGGCAGTCATCTCACTGCGTATGCCTCAGCTCGTTTGAAAGACCGAGGTATTAATACAGCCCTGCTGGCGTCATGCTTGAAAGGTGATATCTCCAGCAACGATGCGCCGCTGGTCCTCGGT
Source organism: Pseudomonadota bacterium (assembly GCA_040387155.1). Taxonomy (GTDB): domain Bacteria; phylum Pseudomonadota; class Gammaproteobacteria; order Pseudomonadales; family Pseudohongiellaceae; genus CAILUG01. The sequence goes on from JAZKEH010000450.1 coordinate 228, forward strand.
GGCCACTTGTTGAACATCTATGAGACAACGGATGAAGTAGGGCCGTGTGACAAATTGGCCAGTCGCAGTCAGTTGTTGTCATTCAGGGAAATTGCCATTACCACTGGCAAGCAGCATGGCGCTTTCTTTCAACCGCTACCGGAATGGATCGCACCGCTGAAGGCGTGGATCAATGAGACCAATCGCTGATCCAGTTCCAGATTGATCAAAGTAAACACTCCTTACCATGACTACTGGCAATACGACTCCTAGCAACCCACCAGCAACTCATCTGATCGCTGCGTTGGCCGCCGACAACGGGTCAATGCGGTTGCGAGCTGCGCTCGCTATTGGCTCCAATCCGGAACCTGCGCTGGTCGACACACTGGTGGAGCGATGTGCGATCGAGCCCGACTTCTATGTGCGCGACATGCTGACGTGGGCGTTGATCCAGTTTCCGCCGGCAATCACCTTGCCGAAATTGCTGGCGGAGCTGCGGTCGGAACGCGCGCAGGCCCGCAGTCAGGCGCTGCACACCCTCTCCAAGATCAAGGACGCCAGTGCATGGCCTGCCATCACGCAATCGCTGCTGCGCGATGCCGACGACGAAGTGGCCCGTAGCGCATGGCGCGCTGCCGTCATCCTGGCACCTGCGGAACAGCACAAGGAGCTGGCTGAAGAACTGGCGACTCAACTCGGTCGCGGCCACCGCGACATGCAACTCAGCCTCAGTCTCGCTCTCGTCACGCTCGGAGAGGAAGCAGTCGCTCCCATTCTGCACAAGGCGATGGCGAATGAAGATCCGGTGATCAAGGCGCATGCAAATGCCACCGAACGACTGCTCCGCGATCCGGATGCCGGTTTCCAGCTCGCTATTGACCACATCAAACTAATTTTTGCACCGGGGTAGACTGCAATGGCAACCAATCGAATGTCCCGTTTCGAAATATTCATTGGCACCTGGAATACGACCGGCGAAGTGCTGGCGACAGCAGCGGCGCCAGCAACAACGCTGTCAGCTACCGATACCTATCGCTGGCTGCCTGGCAAGCACTTCATCAGTCATGAGGCTGATGCCCGCTTTGGTGGTATGCCGACCCGCTCCATGGAAGTCATCGGCTACGACCGCGCAACGCGGAAATACCAGGCACGCTCCTACGATGATCAGGGCAACTCTGAAGTCTTTGAAGTGGCACTGAAAGGCAAGCAGTGGCATATCACGGGAGAGCTCGTACGCTTCAGTGGAAAATTCAGCGCAGACAATAATCAGCTGACTGGCCTGTGGGAGATGAAGGGCAAGAAGGCTGGCTGGCAACCGTGGATAAAGCTCAAGTTGGTTCGTGCCTAGCGATAGCGGGAATATATTCAAGAGTGATCAAGGCACGCTACCGTGTTGACCAACAGCGCCCATTACCAGGACATAGAGAGATGACAAACAAGCGCCCAACAACTATCGCCGACTACATCCGCGCCGCCCCACCCGCGGGTCAGCCGCATTTGCATCAGTTGCACAAGATCCTCAAGAGCGTCGCACCAAAGGCTGAAGAAGCCATCAAGTGGGGAACGCCCTTCTTCATCGAGCCGCGCTTTCTGTTTGCCTTCTCGGCGCATAAATCACATATCGGTTTTGCGCCAATAGCATCCGCGATGAAGGCATTCGAAAAGGAACTTGAACAACACAAAACCACCAAGGGC
>JAZKEH010000451.1:0-3496 GCA_040387155.1 Pseudomonadota bacterium
CATCGCCCGCATCAGTGCCGACTGCTTTGCCGTGCTGGCCACCGAGCTGGCTTCTCCGGACGAGGTCATGACGCTGGTCAGCAAACTGCAGACGCAATTGTCGACGCCGTTCGTGATGTTCAATCGCACGGTCAGCATTACCACTGGCATTGGTATCAGTGTCTATCCGCGCGACAGCCACGACTTTTCCACGCTGCTGCAGCATGCCGACATTGCCATGCACCGTGTGAAGGAGAAGGGCGATGGCGGCTTCCAGTTCTATGCGGCCGAGATGACCCGCAGTGCCTCGGACCGCGTGCGGCTGGAGACGGAGCTGCGACAGGCCATTAGCGGCCGCCAGCTGGAGATGTATTACCAGTTACAGGTCGGCATCCAGAACGAGAATGTCGTTGGTGTCGAAGCACTGATGCGCTGGAATCACCCGGAGCAGGGGTTGTTGTCACCGGACCGCTTCATTCCCATCGCCGAGAATTCCGAGCTGATCTACGCGCTGGGTGAATGGGCGCTGCGTACCGCCTGTCAGCAACTGGTGGAATGGGATCGTCAGGGCGCGCCGCGTCTGCGCATGGCCGTCAACGTATCGGCCCGCCAGTTCCGCGCGCGTGACTTTGTCGAAATGGTGGCGAATGCGCTGGATGAGACGAAGCTGGATCCCCGCCGGCTGGAACTGGAGCTTACCGAGAGCGTACTGGTCTCGGATCAGGAAGAGGCCGCTGCCATTCTGCAGAAACTGAATGGCCTTGGCGTACAGATTGCGCTTGATGACTTCGGTACCGGCTATTCCAATCTCAGCTACCTGTCACGGCTGCCGATCCATACACTGAAGATTGATCGCAGCTTTGTGCAACGGGCACCAGCCGACAGCAATGATGCCGAGATTGTGCGCGCTGTCATTACACTGGCCGATGCGTTGGGGCTGCGGGTAGTCGCCGAGGGTATCGAAACGCAGCGCCAGCTTGATCTGCTGCGCCGCTACCAGTGCACGGAAGGACAAGGGTTCTTCTTTGCAAGACCGCTGCCGGCAACTGTACTGGCGCCGCTGATCGGACTCGGCGCCTATCAACGAACCAACAAAACGGAATCCGTGGTTTCCAGGGAGAAAAAGTAGATGAACGAGAAAATCATCCTGTTGGTGGAGGACAACCCTGACGACGAGGAGTTGACGATACGCTCCTTGCGCAAGGCCAACATCGCCAATGAAATTACTGTCGTGCGCGATGGCACTGAGGCAATCGACTATCTGTTTTGCCAGGGCGAATACAGCAAGCGCGACCAAACGAGGATGCCGACGGTGGTGCTGCTCGATCTGAAGTTGCCGAAGTTGAATGGCATCGACGTGTTGCGCCAGATGCGCGCCGATCCACGTACCTTGCTGACGCCCGTGGTCGTGTTGACGTCATCCAGTGAAGACGAAGACATGCTGAACAGCTACAAGTCAGGCGCCAACAGCTATGTCCGCAAGCCGGTGGACTTTTCGCAGTTTGCCGAAGCGGTGACGCAGCTCGGTATCTACTGGCTACTGCACAACCAGAAGCCGCCGGCTCGCCGCTGGTAAATGGTCACGTTGCTGGCGCCTCAGGGCGCCAGCAACCCATTACGCAACGCAATCAATGTCAGCTCGGCCGAATTGGCGGCGCCAAGTTTTTGCTTGATGTTGTAGAGATGGGTACCGGTGGTGCGCGGGCTGACAAACAACGCGTTGGCAATCTGCGCCACTGACTGTCCCTTTGCCAGCAGCATGAATACTTCGAACTCGCGATCTGTCAGCACGTCCACTGGGTTCTGGTCGCCCGTCAGTTGCTGCGCGGCCATGCGCTGCGCCAGTGCGGAGTCAATAAAGACATTGCCGTCCGCCACCTGATGAATGGCCTGGATCAATTCATCGGCAGCACTGCGTTTCGACAGATAGCCCATCGCGCCAGCCTTCAGCATGCGCTTCGGATGGATGCTGTCTTCGTGGGCTGACAGCACCAGCACTTTGGCAGCCGGGTCTCTGGCCACCAGGCGACTCACCGCCTCCAGTCCGCCAATGCCTGGCATCGAGATATCCATGACGACGACGTCAGGCGCAAGTTCGGCATAGCGTTTCAGCGCCTCTTCACCGGTGGCGGCTTCGGCGATGACCTTGATGTCGGCGGCTTCCTGCAGCAGCAGGCGGAAGCCCATGCGCACGACAGCATGATCATCGACAAGCATGACGCTGATGCTCATTCGCGAAGCTCCTTTGTCTGCAAAGGCAGCGTAACCACCACGCGCACGCCATTGTCGCCCTGCCAGTGAAAGCTGCCGCCAAGTGCTTCAGCGCGTTCACGCATGCCGATCAGGCCGTAGCGTTCGCTGCGGTCGTTGGGGTTGATACGCAGGCCAGTGCCGTTGTCCTGCACAGTAATGGTCAGCTTGTCGGTAGCCTCTACTGAAATGGTGGCTTCGGTCGCCGCCGCGTGACGCACGATATTGGTCAGGCATTCCTGCACCATGCGGTAGGCGGCAATGCCAACATCGCTGCCAACGCAGGTGAGCTCGCCGGTGATGGTCAGCGTGATGCGGATGTTGGGGTGACGTAGCCGTTGTGAATCCACCAGCTCCTGCAACGCGGCCTGCAAGCCGAGTTGATCGAGCACCAGCGGGCGCAACTGGCGCACGATGCCGTGCATGGCGTCGTACATTTGGCCGGATACATCGACGATAGTTTGGGCGGCAGCTTGCAGCTCTGGCTGCTTGTCACGTGTGCGGTTGACCAGTGTTGTCGCAATGGTTCGTACTGCTGTCAGCGATTGGCCTACTTCGTCATGCAGTTCCAGTGCGAGTGTGCGGCGTTCGTCTTCGACGTGGCGTTGGATCAGTTTCGTCCACGTGTGATTTTCTTTCAGCGCGCGGCCGGCGAACCAGAACACCAGCAGGTTCATCAGCGTGAACAATGCGAGCGACAACCAGAACAGGTTAAGCAAATCGTCCCAGGCGTCGAGCACCATGCGGGAGTAGTCGGGTTCTATGCGTAGCAGGCCGCCGTCGACTGGCAGTTCGGTTGCTCCTGTTTGGGGTGCTACCAAGGCACTGAACCACTGGGGGGCGTTGCGGCCGGATTTGTAGGGTGAGGGTGGGGATTGGTAGAGCAGTTGGTTTGTGCTGTCGATGACTTCGATGTCGTGGGCGCGGATGCGGCCGGCTTGTTCGAGAAATTCGGTCAGTTGAGGTAGAGCAGTGGTAATGCCGGTGTTGCCGGCTTCGCTGACGAGGTTGGCTAACATCTGGACGGTAATCAGTGTGGCGGCTTCCATTTCGGCGGCTATGGAACGGCGCGACGCGGAGATCTGCAGTGTCATCAGGGAGCTGATGAACACTAGCATGACGAGGGTGATTAGCCAGTTGATGGTGGAGCGTAGATTCATGTTGTGCATGTTACTACGGGGTTCACTGGCTTCGTGCAGGCCAGGGGCGGGGACAGGCTTCCGGGACCGCTGCAAGCTCATCCCTGAGGCGCTACCCCTCAGGCCAT
>JAZKEH010000452.1:0-5435 GCA_040387155.1 Pseudomonadota bacterium
TGTTCCACCTGAGCCAGAACGAACTCGTGTTCGTAGGCCGCGCTCCTTCCGCCAACTGGATTCGTTACCACGCTGAAACCGGTGGCTACAACGTTGAAATCATCCATGACGACCGTTCGCCTTCCCGCCCAGGCGGCAAGCCGGTTAAACGTATCAGCTACCGCTACCAGATCCAGGGTCCAAACGCCTGGCAGGTAATCGAGAAGCTGCACGGCGGCAAACTCGAACAGCTGAACTTCTTCCACATGGCTGACATGAACATTGCCGGTACCAAAGTACGCACCCTGCGTCACGGTATGGCTGGTTCGCCTGGTCTGGAAATCTGGGGCCCATACGAAGACGGCGATCGCATCAAAGACGCCATCCTGGCTGCCGGCGCTGAATTCGGCATCGTGCCAGTTGGCTCACGCGCTTACGCGACCAACACGCTGGAATCCGGCTGGATCCCATCCCCATTGCCTGCTGTATACACCGGCAAGGAAATGGAAGCCTATCGCCAGTGGCTGCCAGCTGCTTCCTACGAAGCAACCGGCGCAATCGGTGGTTCGTTCGCTTCTGACAACATCGAAGACTACTACGTCACCCCGTATGAAATCGGCTACGGCCCATTCATCAAGTTCGACCACGACTTCATCGGTCGTTCCGCTCTGGAAAAAATGGCGAACAACAAGCATCGTCGCAAAGTAACGCTGGCATGGAATGGCGACGACGTCGTTTCTTCCTTCGCTTCGCTGTTCAAAAAAGGCGAGCACGCCAAGTACATGGAACTGCCACTGTCCAACTACGCCAACTCCAGCTTTGACGCTGTAATGGGCGGCGACAAGATGGTAGGTCTGTCCATGTTCTCCGGCTACAGCTACAACGAACGCTCCATGTTGTCGCTGGCTACCGTTGATGCTGACGTTGCCATCGGTACCGAAGTTGAGCTGCTGTGGGGCGAAAGCCCACGCACTGCCAAAACCACGGTTGAGCCAAATGCAACCCAGACCAAGATCCGCGCTCGCGTTAGCCCGGTTCCTTATGCTGAAGTTGTACGTGCACAGTACACCGAAGGCAGCTGGCGTTCCGGCAAGTAATTCGCTTCGCGAATTGCTCGTCCATGAAGTACAAAAAAGCCCGGCAATGCCGGGCTTTTTCTTTTCATGAATTGCATAAATTAACTTATGGATCGGTTGCGCAGTTCGGGGTGTAATTGCCTCGAACGCCGCAGGCGCACTCTCCGTGTTCGAGCAATAATTTCCTCCTGCCAATTGGCGCTTAACGGGCCGCGCGTGCTTCGAATGTTGCAGGCGCTTCCATCGAATTGAATTGAAGTAGAAACACATCGCATGAATATCGTTGCCAAAATCGCGCAAGAACTTTCCGTCAAACCCTCGCAGGTAGCGTCCGCGGTTCAGTTGCTGGACGAAGGCTCCACGGTTCCTTTTATTGCGCGTTATCGCAAAGAAGCTACTGAAGGTCTCGACGATCTGCAGTTGCGTGATCTTGAAGTACGCTTGCGTTATTTGCGCGAGATGGAAGAGCGACGTGAATCCATTCTGTCGAGCATCACAGAGCAGCAGAAGCTGACTCCTGAATTGGAAAAGCAGATTCGTGCTGCAGACACCAAGACGGAACTGGAAGACTTGTATCTTCCGTACAAACCAAAACGCCGCACCAAGGGCATGATTGCCATCGAAGCCGGTCTTGAGCCGTTGGCGGACCAGTTGTTTGCTGATCCCTCATTGAAGCCGGAAGAATTGGCGCTGCAGTTCGTCAATGCTGATAAGGGTGTGCCCGACATCAAGGCTGCGCTCGAAGGCGCCAAATATATTCTGATGGAACGCTTCGGCGACGATGCGGCGCTTGCCGGCAAGTTGCGTGTGTTCTTGTGGGAGCAAGGCGAACTGCGCAGCAAGGTGGTTGAGGGCAAGGAAGCGGAAGCGGAAAAATTCCGCGATTACTTTGCCTATAACGAGCTGCTCAGCAAAGTGCCTTCGCATCGCGCGCTCGCAGTTTTCCGCGGCCGCAATGAAGGATTTCTGCTGGTCAGTATCGGTGCCAAAGGCGTTGAAGAGGGTCAATCGGATCCCTGCGAGGCCATTACTTCAAGTCACTTCAACATTGTCGACAAGGGCAGACCGGCTGATGCCTGGTTGAAGGAAGTGGTGCGCTGGACCTGGAAAATAAAACTGTTGCTTCGTATGGAAACCGACTTGCTCGGACAGTTGCGCGAGCAGAGTGAAGATGAAGCGATCCGCGTGTTTGCTGCCAACATGAAAGCGATTCTGTTGGCGGCACCTGCAGGTGCCAAGGCAATACTCGGACTTGACCCGGGTTTGCGTACCGGTGTGAAGGTTGCCGTTGTCGATACCACCGGCAAGTATCTTGAAAATGTCACTATCTATCCGCACGCACCGCGGAACCAGTGGGATGAATCAATTGCGGTGCTGGCGCATTTTTGCAAACTCCATAAAGTGGAATTGATCAGCATCGGCAACGGCACTGCGTCGCGTGAAACCGACAAGCTTGCCGGTGATTTGATGAAGCGCCATCCCGAACTCAAATTGAAAAAGACCGTAGTGAATGAGGCGGGCGCTTCCGTGTATTCGGCGTCCGACATTGCACGCGAAGAATTTCCTGAGCTGGATGTATCGATCCGTGGCGCCATTTCCATTGCGCGCCGCTTGCAGGATCCGTTGGCTGAGCTGGTGAAGATTGAGCCGAAAGCGATTGGTGTTGGCCAGTATCAGCACGATGTAAGCCAGACCAAGCTTGGACATAGTCTTGATGCTGTCGTTGAAGACTGCGTAAACGCTGTTGGTGTGGATGTGAATATGGCGTCTGCCGCTTTGCTGCGACGAGTCTCGGGTCTGAGTGCGTCGATTGCCGGCAATATTGTCCAGTATCGCAATCAGCACGGCGCCTTCAAGAGTCGAGAAGATCTGAAAGCGGTGCCGCGTCTTGGTGCCAAGTGTTTTGAACAGGCAGCCGGATTCTTGCGCATCATGGATGGCAGCAATCCGCTCGACGCATCAGCGGTGCATCCGGAATCGTATGCCGTGGTGGAAAAGATCAGTAAGGCCAACAGCAAGGCTGTTCAGCAATTGATTGGGGATGGTTCGTTTCTGCGGGCGTTGAAACCCGAGCAGTACGTCAGTGAGCAATTCGGTTTGCCCACTATCAAAGACATCCTGAAAGAACTTGAGAAGCCAGGCCGTGATCCGCGTCCTGAGTTCAAGTCAGCCGAACTGCTGGAAGGCGTTGAAGAGATCAGGGATCTCAAACCCGGCATGTTGCTTGAAGGCACAGTTACCAATGTCACCAACTTCGGCGCCTTTGTTGATATTGGTGTGCATCAGGATGGATTGGTTCATATCTCTGCGCTGTCCCGCAATTACGTCAAGGATCCGCATACAGTCGTGAAGACCGGCGATGTTGTGAAAGTGAAAGTACTGGAGATAGATGAGAAGCGAAAACGCATTGCTTTGACGATGCGTCTCGACGATGCGATTCCGGTCCCTGGCGCGGGAAGCAGCGCCGGCAGTGGCGGCAATCGCAATGACAGGACACCCGCGCTGAAATCTGGCAGCTATTCCACGCAGGACAAACCTTTGGCGGGCAAGCCGGGTGCTGTGGCGCCGGCCAAAACCGGCAGTTTCGGCAATCTGCTGCAGGACGCCTTTAAGAAGAAATAGTCGGTTGCTTCAACTGACGAAACGTTTGCGTGCCAGGTAGGCAATGCTGCTGGCACCGGCTATCAAGGAGACGGCGAGGAGTAGTTTCCCCGCTCCGCCATTTCTTGCGAATTCCTCACCCGCCACTCCGGCATAAGTGAGGATGAAGGCATTCGGGATAGTGAATACCACTGATGCCCATGCGTACGTGCCAAAGCGTAATGGTGTGACGCCCAGGGCATAATTCACAATTACACCAGGTACGATCCCGACGGCACGCAGTATCGCCACCATTTGCCAACCGCTCGCTCCGAGCTGTTGCAGTACTTTCATCGCTGATGCCGGCAAAAGCCGTGCAACCAGGTCGTGGGCCAAATATCGTGCGGTGAGGAAGGCCAGCATTGATCCGCCTGCGAAGCCGGCCATGCTGAACAAAAAGCCCCACCACATACCAAAATAGGCACCACTGAATAGCATCAGCACTGATACGGGAAACAGTACAAGTGCTGCCAGCGACGTTGTCGCGACGAAGATTATGCCGGCTGTGCCCAGCCCCAAGCCTTCAAGGCTTGTCTGCATCTGCAGCAAAATTGCGTCGCGGTACTGAAAAGCGAGCAGGGACAAGGTGCCCAACAGCAGTAGCAGGGCGAGATTTACAGCGAGACGGAAATTCATTCGAGTGGGACCGGCAACAGGATTGCGCGATTGTAGGTTTGCGTTGATGTTTCGCACAGGGGGAAGCGCAAGCAAGTGTGACTGATGAGTCATAAAAACTCCCCTGACTACACAGGGTCACAACTGTGTAAGCCTTGTGGTTTAGCGCCTTCCACGCAAACGAGAGCTTGGCATAAAAAAGAAGGTAGGGTTATATTTGGGAGTCAGGTATTACTCTGCAATTAGCTTGCCTTTTCACTGACATTAAGAACGGTCAATCGTTTGTGATAAACAGTGTTAAGCAGCCCTGCTAGGTGTCTTGAGGAAGGAATCGGTCGGATTGGTAAAAGGAATGATGTGGTTTTCCACATGTCCTGTGTTGAAGATTTTGCGCTCCTAAATTTTCGGCCGACTTATCGACATCCCTAGTAGAAAATAATACCATCGCGACGGAACTTATTTCCTGACCTTGATTGGTCAACGTGAAATTTTTGCTTTTTTTTTCGGATAATTCTTCATTTTAGGGGGAGACAGTAAATCCAATGTTCATCAAATTACCCACGGTCAAAATGGGCACGCAGACTAACTCGACGTTGAAGTCGGCTTTGAAAGCGGCACTCATCGTTGCAATGTTTCCCGCTACGCAAGTAATGGCTCAGCAGCAACCTCTCAATCCAGCAGCCACTGCAGCCCAGGGTGAAACCAACGCTACAGTGCAGGCCACTCAAACGACCATCAACGGTCTGGCCGATCAAACCCGCGAACTGAGCAGCCAGTACGCACAAGCCCTCGCCGAACTCGACTCCCTCAACAAATACAACGATCAGCTCCAGGAACAGGTCAATGCACAGGAAACCGAAAAGGCTTCCATCCAGACCCAGTTGACCGAAATTGAAACCACCGCTCGCGAAGTTCTGCCGCTGATGGATCGCATGGTTACAACTCTGGATCAATTCGTAAAAGCAGACGTTCCTTTCCTGCTCGAAGAGCGCACCACCCGCGTAACCAACCTGGTTGAGCTGATGGGTCGTGCAGACGTGGCAATCTCCGAAAAATACCGCCGCATTCTTGAGGCCTACCAGATTGAACTGGACTACGGCCGTACCGCATCGGCGTATGAAGGCA
>JAZKEH010000453.1:0-4319 GCA_040387155.1 Pseudomonadota bacterium
GATTGCCGAGCTGTGAGCTATCAACCAAGGCCTGGATTTCCACCAGCAAGGGCCGCGTGCCTTCCCACAGTACGGTGACAAGCGAGCCCGGTGAAATTTCTTCTGTGCGTGCGAGAAAAATCGCCGATGGATTTTTTACTTCCTTCAGGCCGGTTTCGGTCATTGCAAAAATGCCGAGCTCGTTAACGGCGCCAAAGCGGTTCTTGTGGCCGCGCAACGTGCGATAGCGGTTGTCGTCACCATCAAGCATCAGGAAGCAGTCGATCATGTGTTCAAGCACTTTGGGACCAGCGAGATTCCCATCCTTCGTGACATGGCCTACGAAGATAATCGCCGTGTTGGTTTGCTTGGCGTACTGGATCAGATAGGCCGCGCATTCGCGCACCTGTGACACGCTACCCGGTGCCGACGGCACATCAGCACTGTGCATGACCTGGATGGAGTCGATGACCATCAGGCGCGGTTTGCATTGTTCGGCCACGACGGTGATTTCGGTGATGTTGGTTTCCGCCAACATCTTCAGTTTGTCAGTGGGCAAACCAAGACGGCGTGCGCGCATGCCCACTTGTTGCAGTGACTCTTCGCCGGTGACATACAGCGCTTCCATGCTTTGCGACAGCGTGCACATCAGCTGCAACAACAGCGTGCTTTTGCCGGCACCGGGACTGCCGCCGATCAACACGGCGGAGCCGGGCACCAGACCACCGCCAAGCACGCGATCGAATTCGCTGATGCTGGTGGAGAAGCGAGGCATTTCTTCGAGATTGATGCTGCCCAGTGTTTGCACGGCCGTAGTCGCACCGGCATAGCCGGTGCGCTTGAAATTCTGCGGCGCCGATGGTGCCTTGCTGGCGCCGACATTGAACTCCTTCAGCGTGTTCCACGCGCCACAGGCAATGCATTGGCCCTGCCACTTGCTGTGGTCAGCGCCGCATTCCGTGCATACAAAGGCTGTCTTGCTTTTTGCCATGGAGAATTATTGCTTCCTTACTTCTCGCCGCTGGTGCGCAGCACAAAGTCGAGTACCGGATCTGTCAGCGATACATCCGGTGAACCGACTGCATAGGTTTCCGACATGTGCGAGTGGTTCTGCAGATACAGCGTTTCCAGCGGCTTGCCGGCTTCTGTCATGGCATTCACCAGGAAGACAAACTGCTGCTTGTACTGGTCACCGTCAAACTCGGCATAAGTTGCCAGAATTTTTGCATCGGTGTTGATCAGGTTTGGCAGCGCATTGCGCTCCGGATACTTGCTGACATCGTCGCCATAATAGTTGGCCCACAGCGGCGTGTCGCCCAGTGCATAGGAGCCCGACGTGAAAATGGCGCCCAACACTTCACTTGGTTTGCCCTGTTTAACGCGATCCGCCAGGTAGTCGGCAACATGGGATGCGCCAGTGCTCTTGCCCCAGAAGAAAATACGGCCCGGATCGCCGCCGTACTGGTTGATGTTGGCCTTCACCCAGTCCATCAACAGATTCAGGTCTTCAACTCCCGATGGCCATTGGCTGGCAGGGGCATAACGGTAATTGATGTTGACGCCAACCAGACCTTGCGAGGCGATCCAGTACGGGATGTTGTCGTAGAACGGAGAGTTCTCTGCGCTCTTGTTGCCACCGCCAAAACCACCGCCGTGCACGAAGATGATGACCGGGCGATTACCGGGGCCATCTTTCGGTGCGGCAATGTCCATGACATTACGTTCAGCCGGACCATAGGTCAGATTGCGGGTGACGTTGAGCGTATCCATGAAGCCCGCAGGAAACGCCGGCGCGAACAATGCCGAAGTGCCGGGAATGTCGTTCTTCGCGCCGATTTCTTTCAGTTTGGTGGCAATGTCGGCCGGAATTTTGGCGACATCACTTTGGGTGACTTCAATGCTTACCGGTGGAATGACGATAGGAGCGGGTGCTGGAGCGGCGGGTGCAGCAGCGGGTGTTGCGGCCGGCGCCGGTGCAGTAGCTGCTGTTTCCGTGCTGGTTTCAGAATTGCCAGAACAGGAGGCGAGCAAGACGACGGCCGAGCCCAGCAAAAACAAACGCGTACGATTCATGAACATAACAAGGTCCCCTTAACCTTTGAGCGAGCGATATTGGTATCCCAACAGGATAGAGCGGCGAGCGGATGGTGTGATTGAAGCCGCTGACCGCAGTGTAGCGCGGGCTCCCGTCGCCAATGCGTCAATTTTTGAGGAAGTTTCCAGTGCAGGGAATGCCACGTTGTGCTCCTCTCGCTGGTCTGGAGTTCTCAGCGGTAGACGCGTGTCACCCGCTGCGACAACCCGCAGGTCAGCTGGTAGGAAATAACGCCGATGTGCGCGGCGACTTCGTCGACAGACACTTGCTCGCCCCACAGCGTGACCATGTCGCCGACGCTGGCGTCCGGACAGTCAGTGAGATCGACGGCCAGCATGTCCATCGAGACCCGGCCCAGCGTCATGGAACGCTTGGTGCCGACCATGACAGGACAGAAGTTGGGTGTGAAGCTGGGGTAGCCGTCGGCATAGCCCATGCTGACGATGCCAACACGCATGGGTTTCGTGCAGATGTATTGCGAGTTGTAGCCGATGTTGTCGCCGGTTTCGTGCAGTTGCGTGTTGATCAGACGGGCTTGCAAGGTCATCACGTTCTGCAGGCCGAGAGCATCGCGCCGGCGTTGCGCATCGGACCACGCAAACGGTGAGCTGCCATAGAGCATGATGCCTGGACGCGCAAAATCGCCAGCAGTGTCGAGTGCAAACAAGGCAGAGGACGCAGCAATGCTGGTCTGCGGCGTGAAGTCGGCCAGTTGTTGGCAACTACGGGCGAAGTTCAGCAACTGGCTGTTGTTGAGATCGGATCCGGGAAGGCTCGCATTGGCCAGATGTGTCATCAGGATGACGTCGGCAGTCCATGGCTTGCGCTGCAAGGCCAGGTGCAAATCCTTTACGGCCGCCAGCGGCACGCCGAGCCGACCCATGCCGGTATCCATCTTGAGCCAGAAAGTGAGCGGCTGCGGGATGCGTACTTTGGCGAGTTCCTCTTCCAGCCAATGCAGTTGCTCAACACGATGGATAACCAACTGAAAACCGCCGGCAGCGACGCGCTTGATATCGCTGCGCTCGATCAGACCCTGCATGATCAGGATGTCCTTGAAGACACCGCCAGCGCGCAGTTTTTCGGCTTCATCGATATTGGTGACGCCGAAGACATCGGCAGTGCGCAGTGCGTCGGCACACGGCAGCAGGCCATGGCCATAGGCATCGGCCTTGATGACCGCGACTATCTTGCTTTGGGGCGCGAGTGTGCGGGCAACCTCAAGGTTGTGCGCGAGTGCCTTGCGGCTGATGGTGGCAATGACGCGCTCAGACACACCTTAACCCTCGCCCCAATCACGCGGCGGCGCCATGCCCATCATCGGCATGAAGTTTTCAAAGCGGGTGTGCTTGCCGATGAAGCTCAGGTTCACCATGCCGATTGGGCCGTTACGCTGCTTGCCGATGATGATCTCGGCAACGCCCTTGGTTTCCGGCTTGTCGGGTTCATACACCTCATGGCGATACACAAACATGATGACGTCGGCGTCCTGCTCGATAGCGCCGGACTCACGCAAGTCGGACATGACGGGGCGTTTGTTGGGTCGCTGTTCAAGACTACGGTTCAGCTGTGAGAGTGCAACGACGGGACAGTTGAATTCGCGCGCCATCAATTTCAGCGAGCGGGAAATTTCCGAGATCTCGCCGGTGCGGTTTTCGCCGCTGCCCTTCACCTGCATCAGCTGCAGGTAGTCGACCATGATCATGCCGATGTTGCCGTGCTCACGCGCGATGCGGCGCGCGCGACCGCGCATTTCGCTGGGACTAAGGCCAGAGGTGTCGTCGATATAAAGCGGGCGGTTGCGCAGCTTGGCGAGCGCCATGCTCAGTTTGTCCCAGTCTTCATTTTCCAGTTTGCCGTTGCGCATGCGGGTTTGGTCGATACGGCCGATCGACGACAGCATACGAATGATCAAGCTGTCGGCGGGCATTTCGAGACTGAATACCAGGATGGGCTTGTCGTTGTGCAGCGCAGCGTGCTCAACCATGTTCATCGCAAAGCTGGTTTTACCCATCGAGGGACGACCGGCAACGATGACCAGATCAGACTCCTGCAGACCCGACGTCATCTCATCGAGGTCCTTGAAGCCGGTGCTGAGGCCGGTAATGTTGCCCTGGGCTTCGAACAGGCGTTCGATGCGACCAACAGCGGATTTCAGAATGGGGTTTACGCCTTGCGGGCCGCCATCGCGCGGGCGATTGTCGGCAATGCGGAATACGGCCTGTTCGGCGGCGTCGAGCAATTC
>JAZKEH010000454.1:0-10273 GCA_040387155.1 Pseudomonadota bacterium
AGAAGATCTTCCATTCCAAGTACGATGCCACGACGACGGTTCAGGTCGCCCATGATGTCGCCCATGTAATCTTCGGGTGTTACAACCTCAACCTTCATGATCGGCTCGAGCAGCGCAGGATCCGCCAACAGCACGCCCTTCTTCAATGCCATGGAGCCAGCGATCTTGAAAGCCATCTCGTTGGAATCTACATCGTGGTAAGAGCCATCAAAAATGGTGACCTTCATGGCCAACAGCGGATAGCCTGCGAGGCAGCCATTTTTCAGCTGCTCCTGCACACCCTTATCTACTGCGGGCACAAACTCTCTGGGAACAGTACCGCCAACGACTTCGTTGACAAATTCATACTCGGCATCAGCAGGCAGCGGCTCAATACGTAACCAGACATGGCCATATTGGCCACGGCCACCAGACTGCTTGACATGCTTGCCTTCCACTTCGACTTTCTTGCGAATGGTTTCGCGATAAGCCACCTGCGGCTTGCCGATGTTGGCCTCGACGCCGAATTCACGGCGCATACGATCAACAATGATTTCCAGATGCAATTCACCCATGCCAGCAATGATAGTCTGGCCTGATTCTTCATCTGTGTTTACGCGGAAGGAAGGATCCTCTTGCGCCAGCTTGCTGAGCGCGACGCCCATCTTTTCCTGGTCAGCCTTGGTTTTCGGCTCAACGGCGAGCGAGATAACCGGATCCGGGAAATCCATTCTTTCCAATGTGATGATCTTGTCCAGCGCGCACAACGTATCGCCCGTAGTGATGTCTTTCAGGCCTACTGCTGCAGCAATATCACCAGCCAGAACTTCCTTGATTTCTTCGCGGGCGTTGGCGTGCATTTGAACCATTCGACCAACACGCTCTTTACGATTTTTTATCGGATTGTAAACAGCATCGCCCGAGCTCAACTTGCCGGAATACACCCGGAAGAACGTCAACGTACCCACGAAGGGATCAGTAGCAATCTTGAATGCAAGTGCAGCAAAGGGTTCATTGTCGTCTGATTTCCGAATGGCAGGGGTCTCGCCATCCTCCAACACACCTTCGATCGCTTTTACTTCTGTCGGCGAAGGCAAATATTCCACAACGGCATCAAGCATTGCTTGTACGCCTTTATTCTTGAAGGCAGAGCCGCAAAGCACCGGAACAATCTCATTGCTCAACGTACGGGCGCGCAAACCTGCTTTGACTTCCACCTCAGTCAGCTCACTACCGCCGAGATACTTGTTCATGTACTCGTCGTTGGCTTCAGCAGCCGATTCAACCAGATTCGTGCCATTGCTGACACTCTTCTTTCATGTCTTCAGGGATGTCCGTGTACTTGAACGTCGTACCTTGGTCATCTTCGCTCCACATGATCGCCTTCATTTTGACCAGATCAATCACGCCCTTGAACTCGTCTTCCGCACCGATTGCCAATTGAACAGGAACTGGATTGGCTTTGAGGCGATCTTTCAGTTGTTTGACGACACGCAGGAAGTCGGCGCCGGCACGATCCATCTTGTTGACGAATACGAGACGCGGGACTTCGTAGCGATTGGCCTGACGCCAGACTGTTTCAGTCTGCGGCTGCACACCGGAACTGGCACACAATACGACAACAGCACCATCGAGTACGCGCAGGGAGCGCTCTACTTCGATGGTGAAATCGACGTGACCTGGGGTGTCAATGATGTTGACGCGATGTTCATCGAACTGCTTGTCCATGCCTTTCCAGAAGCAGGTGGTCGCAGCGGACGTAATCGTGATGCCGCGCTCCTGCTCCTGTTCCATCCAATCCATCGTGGCAGCGCCGTCATGTACTTCACCGATTTTGTGATTTACACCGGTGTAGAACAAGACCCTTTCCGTAGTCGTAGTTTTACCCGCGTCTACGTGAGCGCAAATACCGATATTCCGGTAGCGATTGATGGGGGTCTTCCTGGCCACTGGATAGCTCTCAATAAGCCGGCAACCAGCCTAGAAACGGTAATGCGAAAACGCGCGGTTGGCTTCAGCCATACGATGCACATCTTCACGCTTCTTGACTGCACTGCCACGGCCTTGGGAAGCATCGAGAATTTCACCTGCAAGGCGAAGCGCCATGGATTTCTCACCGCGGCCGCGGGCATATTCCACCAGCCAGCGCATGGACAGGGCATTGCGACGCTCTGGGCGAACTTCTACAGGAACCTGATAGGTCGCACCACCAACGCGGCGGGATTTCACTTCCACCATCGGGGCGATATTGTCGAGGGCAGTTTCAAACACTTTCAGCGGATCGGCATTGCCTTTCTCGGTGATGGTATTCAACGCACCATAAACAATTTTTTCAGCTACGGATTTTTTGCCGTCTTGCATGACGTGACTCATGAATTTGGCAAGGATAACGCTGCCGAATTTAGGATCTGGCAATACGGCGCGTCGAGCGGGAACTCGTCTTCTAGGCATGGCACTCTCTCTTCAGGGTAATCCGGGATAACCAAGCGGTACCCGGCCTTACTGGTTGTAAAAAACTTCTTTGGCTTGGATCAGGATTTCGGGCGCTTGGCGCCGTATTTGGAACGACCCTGGCGGCGGGCAGCAACACCGGACGTATCCAGCGAGCCGCGGACGGTGTGATAACGCACACCCGGCAAATCTTTGACACGACCACCACGAATCAGGATCACGGAGTGTTCCTGCAGGTTATGGCCTTCACCGCCAATATAGGAGGTTACTTCGTAGCCACTGGTCAAACGCACACGGCAAACCTTGCGAAGTGCCGAATTAGGCTTCTTCGGCGTGGTGGTATACACGCGGGTACAGACACCACGGCGCTGGGGGCTACCTTGCAGAGCAGGAACACCGCTCTTCTCAGTCACGCTTTGTCTCGGTTTACGAACCAGCTGATTTACAGTGGCCATTCAATTCTCCAAACGATATTAGATGGGCGTTAAATCCCAAAAATGTAAATCTTGGCACGCCAGTGGGGCGAAAGGACGCGCATTTTAGGGAGCTAATCCTTTCCAGTCAATGATAGGAAAAGCTCGCTCCAGTTGAACCGGATAAGGGACGACCTTCTCGCCCCCTGCCCGCGACTTACCCCGCCTTACTCTCCGGCGGCATCACCTGATTCAAAATCCATTTCTGCACTCAGAGCTTCACTGAGCGCTGCTTCGACTTCTCGGGCAGATGCCATTTCCTGATTGCGACGATTTTCCGACTGTTTGCGACGAGTCTCGTGATAAGACAAGCCCGTGCCCGCAGGAATCAAACGACCAACCACTACGTTTTCCTTGAGACCCATCAGGTAGTCGCGTTTGCCGGTTACGGCGGCCTCGGTCAATACCCTGGTGGTTTCCTGGAATGAGGCGGCAGAGATGAAGGACTCGGTTGCCAGCGATGCCTTGGTAATACCCAGCAATACTCGCTCGAACTTCGCTTCCTGCTTGCTTGCTCCGCGCAACTTGTTGTTTTCACCCATCACGCGGATGTATTCAACCTGCTCGCCCTTGATGAAGCTGGACTCACCCATATCCATGATTTCAGCTTTACGCAGCATCTGACGCACGATGACTTCAATGTGCTTGTCGTTGATACGCACGCCCTGCAGGCGGTAAACGTCCTGGACTTCGTTCACGATGTACTGGGCGAGGGCTTCCACGCCTTTCAGGCGCAAAATGTCATGCGGGCTGGGTGGGCCGTCAGAAACAACTTCACCTTTCTCAATGAACTCACCTTCAAACACCGTCATCTGACGCCATTTCGGAATCAGCACTTCATAATGACTGCTGCCATCCAGCGGATTGACACCGTCAGCAGGAGTAATAATGAGACGACGCTTGCCCTTCGTTTCCTTGCCGAAGCTGATGGTGCCGGAGATCTCAGCCAAAATGGCTGGCTCTTTCGGCTTGCGTGCTTCGAACAAATCGGCCACTCGCGGCAGACCACCGGTGATGTCGCGAACTTTCGAACCTTCTTGCGGAATACGGGCAATAACATCACCGATTTCCACCCTGTTGGCGTCGATGACAGAAACAATTGCCTTGGCGGGCAGGAAGTAATGCGCAGGCGCATTGGAGCCTGGCAGCGTCATGTATTTGCCTTTGCTATCAAGCAGCGTTACAGCGGGGCGCAATTCCTTGCCTGCTGACGGACGCTCGGACACATCAAGTACCAGAATGCTGGACAGACCAGTAACGTCATCGGTCTGATGCTTCACGCTCAAACCTTCATCCATTGCTTCGAAGGAGGCAGTACCCGCCACCTCAGCCACGATCGGGTGCGTATGCGGATCCCAGTTGGCCACAACCTGGCCTACTTTGACCTTTGCCTTGTCAGAACCGTTGATGATGGTGCCGTACGGCAGTTTGTAACGTTCTTTCTCACGACCATGCACATCGTTGACTACCAACTCGCCGGAGCGGGAAACGACAACCAGTTGGCCGTTGGTACGCTGCACAGTTTTCATGTTACGCAGATGGATTGTGCCTTCGGTTTTGACCTGTACGCTGTCATTGGCGGTTGCACGTGAGGCAGCACCACCAATATGGAATGTACGCATCGTCAACTGGGTACCCGGCTCACCGATGGACTGGGCTGCAACTACACCCACTGCTTCACCGATGTTCGCCAGATGTCCGCGAGCCAAATCACGACCGTAGCAAAGACGGCAAATACCAGCCTCAGCGGTACACGTTATCGGCGAGCGCACCAGCACTTCGTCGATACCATTGGTTTCCAGCTTCTCAACCAGTTTCTCGTCGATAAGTGTGCCGCCTTCGATCAAGGTTTCGTTGTCAGCATTGATGACATCACGAGCGACCACTCGGCCCAACACACGTTCACCGAGGGCTGCGATGATGTCGCCACCCTGGATGATTGGCGTCAGGGTCAGACCTTCCTCAGTACCGCAATCGTATTCCTTGATTACCAAGTCCTGGGAAATATCAACCAGACGACGTGTCAGGTATCCGGAGTTGGCAGTCTTCAACGCCGTATCCGCCAAACCTTTGCGGGCACCGTGAGTCGAGATGAAGTACTGCAATACACTGAGGCCTTCACGGAAGTTGGCCGTGATAGGCGTCTCGATGATGGAGCCGTCCGGCTTCGCCATAAGACCACGCATACCTGCCAACTGACGGATCTGCGCTGCAGAACCCCTCGCGCCGGAGTCGGAGTAGATGTACACGGAATTGAAAGATTCCTGCTGCACTTCCTTGCCTGACTTATCAATGACCGATTCTTTCGCAAGACCGTCCATCATGGATTTGGCCACGAGGTTGTTGGCGCGCGACCAGATGTCGATGACTTTGTTGTATTTCTCGCCCTGGGTTACCTGACCTGCACCGTACTGCGCTTCGATCTCAGCAACTTCTGCTTCCGCCTGCTCGATCAATTTGGCTTTTTCGAGCGGGATTACAAAGTCGTTAACGCCGATAGACGAACCCGAGTACGTGGAATAGCGATAGCCCATGTACATGAGCTGGTCAGCAAAGATCACGGTTTCCTTCAGACCAACGTTGCGATAGCAAACGTTGATGATGTTGGATATCTGCTTCTTGGTCATCTTGTGATCGACCAGCGCAAATGGAAGACCATCTGGCACGATGGTAAACAGGATGACACGACCGACCGTCGTGCTGACGATCATGGTATTCGAAGTCCTGGTGCCGTCTTCACTCTTCAATACTTCAGTCAGACGCACCCTGATTTTCGCCTGCAGATGCACACTCTGCGTATTGAATGCACGAATTACTTCATTGACGTTGGCGAATATCATGCCTTCGCCTTTTGCATTCACACGTTCACGGGTCATGTAGTACAGACCCAGTACCACGTCCTGTGATGGAACGATGATCGGCTCACCCGAGGCTGGTGACAGAATGTTGTTGGTCGACATCATCAACGTACGCGCTTCAAGCTGGGCTTCCAGCGTCAGCGGTACGTGAACAGCCATCTGGTCACCGTCAAAGTCAGCGTTGTAAGCGGCGCAAACCAGCGGGTGCAATTGAATGGCCTTACCTTCAATCAATACCGGTTCAAAAGCCTGGATACCCAAGCGATGCAATGTAGGCGCGCGGTTAAGCAGAATCGGATGTTCACGAATAACGTCAGCCAGGATATCCCAGACTTCAGCTGTTTCTTTCTCGACCATTTTCTTGGCAGCTTTGATCGTGGTGGCGATGCCACGCAAGATCAAGCGACCCAAGATGAAAGGCTTGAACAATTCCAAGGCCATCTTCTTCGGCAAACCGGCCTGATGCAGACGCAAGGTTGGACCAACCACGATTACGGAACGACCTGAGTAGTCCACGCGCTTGCCGAGCAGGTTCTGGCGGAAACGTCCTTGCTTGCCCTTGATCATGTCAGCCAGGGATTTCAGCGGACGCTTGTTGGAGCCAGTGATGGCGCGACCACGACGGCCGTTATCCAGCAGTGCATCGACAGCTTCCTGCAGCATGCGCTTTTCGTTGCGCACGATAATGTCTGGCGCACTCAGATCGAGCAGACGCTTTAGACGATTGTTACGGTTGATCACGCGACGATACAGATCGTTCAAATCTGAAGTGGCAAAACGACCACCATCAAGCGGAACCAGTGGACGCAAATCTGGCGGCAAAACCGGCAGCACGTTCAAGATCATCCACTCGGGTTTGTTGCCGGAGCTAATAAAGCCGTCCAGCAGCTTCAATCGCTTGGAGAGCTTTTTCAGTTTGGTTTCGGAGTTGGTGTTCGGGATCTCTTCACGCAGGGAAGCCGCTTCAGTTTCGATGTCCATGTCGTGCATCAGATCCTGCACAGCCTCCGCGCCCATCTTGGCCTGGAATTCATCGCCAAATTGTTCGAGAGCTGCGTAATACTCTTCATCATTCAGCAGTTGGCCACGCTCGAGCGTTGTCATGCCGGGATCGGTTACGACAAATGATTCAAAGTACAGAATGCGTTCGATATCCCGCAACGTCATGTCCAGAATCAAGCCAATACGGGACGGCAGTGATTTCAAGAACCAGATGTGGGCTACCGGGCTGGCCAGCTCAATGTGGCCCATGCGTACGCGACGCTCCTTGGTCAGTGCAACTTCAACGCCGCACTTTTCACAGATCACACCGCGATGCTTGAGGCGTTTGTACTTGCCGCACAAGCATTCGTAGTCTTTGACTGGTCCAAAAATTTTCGCGCAGAACAGACCATCGCGCTCCGGCTTGAAGGTTCTGTAGTTGATCGTTTCCGGTTTTTTGACTTCACCAAATGACCAGGAACGGATCAGCTGCGGCGACGCCAGACCGATTCGGATGGAGTCGAAATCGTCGGACTGCTTCTGCGCTTTATGGAAGGCTATTAAATCTTTCATTGTCGTTTCCGCCTTTTGCAAATCTATAAATAGAAATTAATGTTGAAGAAGTTTTACTGGGTAAAACATTCCAATCCTGATCCTTGATCAGTTATCAACATCCAGCTCCATATCGATACCGAGTGAGCGAATTTCCTTCAGCAATACGTTGAAGGACTCCGGCATGTAGGCTTCCATACGGTCATCTCCATCCACAATGTTCTTGTACATTTTGGTACGACCGTTGACGTCGTCGGACTTGACGGTAAGCATTTCCTGCAGCGTGTAAGCGGCGCCATAGGCTTCCAGAGCCCAGACTTCCATCTCTCCGAAGCGCTGACCACCAAACTGGGCCTTGCCACCGAGCGGCTGCTGGGTGACCAGCGAGTACGAACCGGTGGAACGCGCATGCATCTTGTCGTCGACCAAATGGTTCAGCTTCAGCATGTACATGACACCGACAGTCACTTGACGATCGAAGGGCTGACCGGTTCTTCCGTCGTACAAGGTCTGCTGACCATTCTCGCTAAGACCTGCAAGTTTCAGCATTTCCTTGATTTCTGTTTCCGACGCACCATCGAACACATTGGTTGCCATTGGCACACCCGCTCTCAGATTGCCGGCCAATTCCAGGATTTCGCGATCAGACAGCTTATCCAGCGGCTCTTTGCGTTTTGCGTTACCGATGCCGTTGTAGATCTTGTCGAGGAACTTGCGAATATCCGCGACCTTGCCTTTTTCGCTGTGGTAGTCCTTCAGCATTCCGTTGATTTTCTCGCCGAGACCGGTGGCAGCTGCACCCAAATGGGTTTCCAGAATCTGACCCACGTTCATACGGGAAGGTACACCCAGCGGATTCAATACGATGTCTACAGGATTCCCCGTTTCGTCATAGGGCATGTCTTCGATCGGCATGATTACCGAAATCACCCCTTTGTTACCGTGACGGCCGGCCATCTTGTCGCCAGGCTGTATGCGACGTTTGATCGCCAGGTAGACTTTGACGATTTTCAGAACGCCGGGAGCAAGGTTGTCACCTTGAGTGATCTTGCGCTTCTTATCGGCAAAGTATTCGTCCAGCATGGCTTTTCTTTCTGCCAACTGGACACCGGCTTTTTCCAACTGCTCGCTCAACTTGTCATCAATAAGACGCAGCTTGAACCAGTCGTCGTTTTTCAGGCTGTCCAGATACTCATCATTCAGAACATCGCCCTTCTTGAGTTTGGGACCACCCGCAACTGCTTCGCCCAACAGTGCGCGACGCAGACGCGCGAAAGTAGCGGTTTCCACGATGCGATATTCGTCTTCGATGTCTTTGCGCACCTTGGCCAACTGCATCGCTTCGATTTCAAGCGCACGCTGGTCTTTTTCAAGACCGTCACGCGTGAACACCTGCACATCGATAACGGTACCCTTCACGCTGCTAGGCACACGCAAGGAGGTATCTTTCACATCGGAAGCTTTTTCACCAAAAATTGCGCGGAGCAGCTTTTCTTCCGGCGTCAACTGGGTTTCGCCTTTTGGCGTAACTTTGCCTACCAGAATGTCGCCTGCGTCTACTTCTGCACCGATATGCACAATGCCTGACTCATCCAGTCGAGCCAATGCGCTTTCACCAACGTTCGGGATGTCAGCAGTAATTTCTTCCGCACCGAGCTTGGTATCACGCGCGATACAGGTCAGCTCCTGGATGTGGATCGAAGTGAAGCGATCTTCCTTTACTACACGTTCTGAAATGAGGATCGAGTCTTCGAAGTTGTAACCATTCCAAGGCATGAAAGCGATGCGCATGTTCTGGCCCAACGCCAGTTCACCCAAATCAATAGATGGACCATCAGCCAGAATATCTTTCTGGGACACAACATCACCCATTTTTACCAGCGCGCGCTGATTGATGCAGGTGTTCTGGTTGGAACGTGTGTATTTGATCAGGTTGTAGATATCGACACCGGCTTCACCGGTTTCGGTTTCTTCATCGTTGACGCGCACAATGATTCGACTTGCATCAACGTAATCGACCACACCACCACGACGGGCAACAACGCACACACCAGAGTCCTGGGCAACGTTGCGCTCCATGCCGGTACCGACCAGCGGCTTCTGAGAAATCAGCGTCGGTACTGCCTGACGCTGCATGTTGGAACCCATCAAGGCGCGGTTGGCGTCATCGTGTTCGAGGAATGGGATCAGCGACGCGGCTACCGATACGACCTGCTGTGGCGACACGTCCATGTACTGCACCTGGTCGCGTGGCATCAACGTGAATTCATTCATGTGACGTACGGAAATCAAATCCTGGGTCAAACGGCCTTTGCCATCAACAGGCGATGATGCCTGGGCGATTACATAGCCGCTTTCTTCAATGGCGGACAGATACTGAACGTCATCAGTTACCAGGCCATCAACCACTTTGCGAACCGGGCTCTCGATAAAGCCGTATTCATTGGTTCGAGCATAGGTCGCCAGTGAGTTGATAAGACCGATGTTCGGCCCTTCAGGCGTTTCAATAGGACATACGCGACCGTAGTGGGTCGGATGTACGTCACGCACCTCAAAGCCGGCACGTTCACGCGTCAGACCACCGGGTCCCAACGCTGAAATACGACGTTTATGGGTGACTTCAGACAACGGGTTGTTCTGATCCATAAACTGGGACAACTGCGACGAACCGAAGAATTCCTTGATCGCTGCTGCCACTGGCTTGGCATTGATCATGTCCTGCGGCATCAACCCTTCGCTATCCGCCATGGACAAACGTTCCTTAACAGCACGCTCAACACGAACCAAGCCAACGCGGAATTGGTTTTCAGCCATTTCGCCAACACTGCGAATACGACGGTTGCCGAGATGGTCAATGTCATCCACCACGCCGAAGCCGTTACGAATATCCACAAGCGTCTTGATTACATCAACAATGTCTTCACGGCTCAGCACGCCGGGACCCGTAGAGCTTTCACGGCCAAGGCGGCGGTTGAATTT
>JAZKEH010000455.1:0-4045 GCA_040387155.1 Pseudomonadota bacterium
GCTGGAACAGGCCACCAACAATCGGGAATAAACCGAGCACAATCAACATGCCACCCGTAACAAGACCCACCTTGCGACTGGCAATGCCGGTGAGCCGGATAACCCCGTTGTTCTGCGCAAACGTGATGTTCGGAAACGTCGCGAACACCGCTGCCAGGAAGCAATCGATGGCATCTGCAATGACGCCACCGCGTATGCGACCCCAGTATTCAGGCCCCTTGGTCGGCAGCTTGCTGAGCGAACTGGTGGCGGTCAGGTCGCCAATGGTTTCCATCATCGACACCACGAAGATCGGCAGCATGATCAGCACCACGCCCCAATCAAGTCCGAAGCCGAAGTGAAATGGCTTGGGAATGAAGGTGTTATCGAGCTGTGACAGCAGCGAAAAATCCGTCATGCCCAGCATGAAGGCAATCAGGAAACCCACCGCGAAACCAAGCACGATGCTGGTCATGCGCAACCAAAAATGCCGCGACAGCGAGAAGCCCAGCGTCACTGCAAACACAACGGCCGCGAGCAACACAGTGCTCCACGCGGCGCCTGGCGTGGCCGCGCTTTGAAAGCCCGCGACCAGGGAATTCACATTGTTCATCACCAATGAGGAGCCAATCAGGAACACGGTGGTGCCTGCCACGGTCGAGGTAAAAACGTTGCGCAGGCGATGAATGTTGCAGGCCAACGGCAGTGCGAGTAGCGCCGCCACCGCAATGCTGCCGAAGATGATGGCGAGCTTGTCGGTGCTGACCATTTCCGCTGGCAGGCCGAAGAACGCGAACAGGATTGGACCGATGAAAGTGAAGCTGGTGCCTTGCACTGACAACAAGCCGGAACCGATGGGGCCGATGCGCGTCACCTGGATCAGCGTGGCGATGCCAGAAATCAATAACGCCGAGGTAATCAGATAGTTACTGTCGATCGCCGACAGATTCATACCGCGCGCCAATATGAGGGGCGCGGTGATGATGCCACCGAACACCGCCATCAAATGCTGCAGGCCGGCGATGAAACGTGTGAACGCCGGCGGTGCTGCATCGTGACCAAACAACAACTCGCGGCTCTTGTCAGGATTGGTGCTGGGAACAGTGTTGGTTTCGGCAGTGGCTGGCTCAGTCATCGGGGCGCTCGGGTATCGATAGCAACGGATACCAGGGAGGGAGCAAGTTTGATGCCACCGGATTCAGAACGGGTATCTGGCCGAGCGGTCAGATAACGCTGGCATGGAAGTTGCCTTTTCCTTGTTGCACGAGCCCGCCATTGCGCGCGGGACGCACTACCGGAGTTCTGCATGATCGAGTTTCACACGGCGTTGCTGGGCGACGACCCGCAAACGTTGACCAGGTCGCTGGCCGCTGGCGTGGGCCTGCACATACCCGAGAGCAGCTTGCCCATGGTGACGCTGCACCTTGTTGCAGCAGCCGGCATGGCGAAGCTGCTGTTTGAGGCAACGCCCGACAGCGATGAACTGGCACCTGCCACCGTCTTCACGTTGCCGCATTCCTTCCTGACGATGGACCAGGCATGAATGCGATCTCGCTAGCGCCCAGTCCGTTGCTCTCTGCCAATCGCATCAGCGCGGCCATACGCCAGGGCGATTTCAGTGCCAGCAGCTTCACGACCTTCTGTCTCGATCGCATTGCCCGCTTCAATCCTGCGCTGAACTGCTTCACCCATGTCACGCGTGATCGTGCGCTCGCGCGTGCGGCCCAGCTCGACCGCAGCCTGCGCCGTGGCGAGAAGGTGGGCCCGCTCGCCGGCGTGCCATTTGCCGTGAAGAACCTGTACGACATTACTGGCGTGCCCACGCTGGCCGGCAGCAAGATCAATGCAGCGACCACACCGCCTACCAGCGATGCCTTGCTGATACGCCGTCTGGAAGACGCCGGCGCCATTCTGGTGGGTGCGCTGGCGATGGGCGAATACGCCTATGACTTTACCGGCGAGAACTCGCATTACGGCGCCTGCCGCAACCCATGGGACACCAGTCGCATGAGCGGCGGTTCCTCATCTGGCTCTGGTACGGCGGTGGCCGCAGGCCTCGTGCCCATCTCGCTCGGTTCCGATACCAATGGCTCAATCCGTGTGCCCTCTTCGCTGTGTGGCTTGTTCGGACTGAAACCAACCTATGGTCGCCTGCCACGCACCGGCACCTTTCCGTTCTGTGACAGCCTGGACCACCTCGGGCCGATGGCGCGCTCCACTGAAGATCTCGCGTTGAGCTTTGATGCGCTGCAAGGCTGGGACAGCCATGACCATGCCTGCGCGCAGGTGTCGTTGCGCAACACGTTGCCACTGCTGGATGACGGCATCGCTGATCTGAAGATTGCGCGCGCCGAAGGCTATTTCGATTGCGAGAATTTTCCGGAAGCAGAAGCAGCAGTCGATGCGGTGTGCATGGGCCTGAAGGTGAAAAGCGCCCTCACGCTCAACGGCGCTGCCGAAGGACGTGCGGCCGCCTATCTGATCACCAATGCAGAAAGCGCCAACCTGCATCGTCATCGTCTGCAAATGCAGCTGGCCGACTTTGATCCCGACACCCGTGACCGTTTTCTTGCCGGCAATCTGCTGCCTGCCACCTGGTATCTGCGCGCGCAGCAAGTCCGCCGCCAGTGGATGCAGACGATGTTGCAGGTCTTCGAAGACGTCGACGTCATCATTGCGCCGTGCACACCGTGTTCCGCGCCGCTGCTCGGTAGCAAGACCCTGCTGATCAATGGCAAGGAACAACCACTGCGCCCCAACCTCGGTCTCTTTACCCAACCTTTCTCTGCCATTGGCCTGCCCGTGTGTAGCGTACCGCTGTGGCTGAAAGGCCAGAGCCTGCCGATAGGCGTGCAGATTGTGGCGGCGCCGTGGCGCGAAGATTTGTGCCTGCGCGTTGCGCGCTGGCTGGAACATGAAGGCATTGCCGAGTGCCGGTTGCCGGCGCCCTATGCGTGAAACCTGAATAACTGAACCATTGGAAGACGACCCATGCACCGTTTGATACAAGCCTTGCCCAAAGCCGAGCTGCACGTGCATCTCGAAGGCACGCTGGAACCGGATCACATCATCAGCCTGGCGGCGCGCAACAACGTCACGTTGCCCTATGCGACACCGGCCGATGTATTGGCGGCTTACGATTTTCACGATCTGCCTTC
The DNA here is from genome assembly GCA_040387155.1 of Pseudomonadota bacterium. Classification (GTDB taxonomy): domain Bacteria; phylum Pseudomonadota; class Gammaproteobacteria; order Pseudomonadales; family Pseudohongiellaceae; genus CAILUG01. The sequence continues at coordinate 3,138 of JAZKEH010000455.1, forward strand.
GTTTCTGAAACTCTATTACGCCGGTATGGCCGTGCTGAAGACGGAACAGGACTTCTATGATCTCGCCTACGCCTATTTCGAGAAAGCGGCGGCCGAGAACATTGTGTATGTCGAACCGTTCTTTGATCCGCAGGGCCACACCTCGCGCGGCGTGGCTTTTGAGACTGTGATCAACGGCATCTATCGCGCGCAGCTGGATGCGGCGTCGATGCTCGGCCTCAAGAGCAATCTGATCATGTGCTTTCTGCGCGACATGAGCGCGGAGTCGGCAATGGAACATCTGGAAATGTCGCTGCCGTTTCGCGGCAAGATCATTGGGGTCGGTCTCGACTCTGATGAGAAGGGCAATCCCCCGTCGAAGTTCGCTGCTGTTTTCGCCAAGGCGCGCAAGATGGGTTACAAGCTGACGATGCACTGCGACGTCAACCAGGACAACAGCACGCAGCATATTCACCAGTGCCTGCACATGATCGATGTCGATCGCATTGATCATGGCGTCAACTCACTTGAAAGCGATGAACTGTGCGCGACGATAGCCGAGCGCGGCATTGGCCTCACCGTGTGTCCGGTCTCCAACCGCTTTGTAGTACAGGACCTGACCGGCAACGAAATAAGAACCATGCTGCAGAAGGGCATGTTCGCCACAATCAACTCGGATGATCCTGCCTATTTCCGCGCCTATCTCAGCGACAACCTACAGGCGCTGGTCGATGACGCCGGCTTTACCAATACTGAAATCGTCACGCTGGTGCGCAATTCATTTCTGGCGTGCTGGTTGCCTGACTACATCAAACGTCCCTATCTGCAGCGTATCGACCAGATCGCTGAACGTTATCTTTGAACTCTCTCTTTTCAATTACCCTTCCGGAGCAATGCATTAATGAAAGCCTGGCTCGAACAAAAATTTC
>JAZKEH010000456.1:0-6967 GCA_040387155.1 Pseudomonadota bacterium
TGGGGGAACCGACACCACTGGCGGCACTGGTACGACGACGGGCACTGGTGGCACCGGCACCACGACTGGTAATGGCAACGGAAACGGCAATGGCAATTCCGGCAGTAGCGGTAGTGGCACCACCACAGGCACGACGACTGGTACCAACACAGGAACTGGCTCAACTACCGGCACTACCACAACGGGCAACGGCAACGGTTCTTCCGGGGGCGGTGGCGGCAACGGCGGTGGTAACGGCAATGGCAATGGCGGACAGAAACTGCTCGACAGCAATGTGGCAGGTTACGCATTGTCAGCAGACTCCCCAATGGGCGACTTCGGCTACTGGGAAGTTGACGTCAAGACGTACCTGACGGCCTTGCTCGATCAACTCGAAGCATCAGCAGATCTGCAATCGTTGAACTGGCCGCTGACAACGGCAGTGGAGATCGCCGACAGAACCGGCACTGCAACCTATGCCAGCACTGTCATACATTCAGGTGCTGATGAGCAGGGTGCAGCACTGCAGAGCGTTCAGATGTCCTTCCTGCTGGATCTTGCCGGTGGCAATGGCGCCATCAGCAATGGACAGCTAGTGGTGCTGGATGCCAGCAATCAGCGCTGGAACATTGTGTTCAATGGCGATGTCAGTGGAGCGAAGGCTGTCATGCACTCGATCAACGGTACCGCAGGCGATGCCGGTCTTACCGACGCGGCGATTCAGGGCATTTTCCTTGGCTCGCCGGGCCAGCCTGATTTCCTCGGTGGTTTCGATCTGCAGTCCGGCAGCGACTCCGTCCACGGCGTGACAATACTGCGTCAGTAATGCTCTCCTGCAAGTTGGGAGACTCGCTAGAAATCGAAGGACAGTGAAGCAGCGTCTGCCGTGTCATAGACAGGCGCTGCCACCACAACAAGTCGCAGCGGTCCTCCTGCAGTCCACGCTGAAAATGGATAACAGGTAAGCAATACCAGCTCATCTGTATCCGGCGCTATCACCAGCGGTCGCTCCCGCGTATCCACTACTTCGGTTGTCATCACTTCATAATCAAACCAGCGACCTTGCGCTGTCTGCAGCCGGAGCGGATCACCGATGTTGATGTGCTCGAGCATTGCAAAATGCGTGTCGCGATGTGCGGCCAGTACCGTGGTGCCGTCGCCGGGCAAGGCAGTGCCTTCCATCAAGCCGGGGCCAAAGGCCAATGCGGTGCCGGAAACTCCCGCCAGCACATAGGTGTCCTGCCATTCATCACTGGCTTCATCCTTCGCGCGTGATTGCATTCGCAGCACTGGCCATGTGTCCGCCCAGTGCCAGGGCACATGCGGCTGCGCTGGTTCCCGCAAGGTACTGTCCCATGCGCGTTCGATCAGTTGCTGTGCGACGATTGCTTTCGCATGTATCCACACTCCTTCCCCGAATTGCCAGCCACTGATCAGCACCAGACACAGCGGCAACAACACTGCATTGAATCTAGCCACGGACTTCCTCCTTTCGCAGTTGACGATAGATCAGCAGCAGCGCCAGCAGGGCAGCGAGCAGTCCTTTGACGAAGTGCAGCGTTGCTGCTGTTGCTGTGGGTGGGTAAGCGAGTTGCAGCGATTGCGCTGCCATTTGTGCAGCCAGCGTCTGGCCCTGCGGCGGTTGATTCGGCACTGCACTACTCTGCAAAGCCTGTTGCACAGGTCGACTGATGCGCTTTTCGGTGGCAACGAAACTGGTGTAGGGCGACATCAACTGAAATGGAAGCGCAACTCCGAGCACGTCGCTGCGTACCTCGGCTGCATCAATGCCATTGCGCAAACCATCCAGCAGACTCTCGATCTTCTGACGCGCCCAGTAGCTTGCCAATGCCGAATCATTGAGTGCTATGTCGTTGCCGGTGACGCTGTTGTTGAGTTTGAGTTGTCTTTCCCAGCGCTGACCGCCCACCAGGCCATCGACCACGATGGCTGAGTTGGCCGGCAAGGTACTGTTCAATCTGGCTGTGACAAACAGCGGCTCACCCAGATACAGATCCGGCACGCGCGCGGGGTAGTACTCAACATCCAGGCCTGCCGGCCACTGTATATCCACGTCAGCCATCACGGCGTTTTCCAGCTTGCGCAACAACAGATCCATGTTGGCAACGACCTGATTGGTGTCGCTGATGTAGGTGAAGGTGCCACGACCTGTCTCTGCAGCCTTGCGCATGAAATAGCTGTTGGGGGCTGAACCGATGCCGACGGTGAACAAGCGGGTTTCGCCCAGGTGCTGCTTGATCAATGCGAAGATGGCGGCTTCATTGCCAACGCTGCCATCGGTAATGAACACGACCTGCTTGATCAAGCGTTGTTGATTCAGCGTGACTGGCGCTGCTGTCAGCGCATGTTCCAGTGCCGGGTACATTTCGGTACCGCCGCGCGATTCCAGCTGACGCACAAAGGCCACCGCACGCTGCACGTTGGCAGCAGTGGCCTGCACTGAACTGGCAAACAGCGTGTTGTATTCCGAGTTGAACTCAATCAGGTTGAAGTAGTCATCGCCCTGCAGACGTCCAAGCGCGAGTTCAACGCCTTGTTTCGCCTGCACCATCGACGTGCCTGCCATCGAACCCGAGGTATCAAGAATGATGATGAGCTCGCGGCCAAGTGTTGACGCCGCCATTTCGACGCGTGGTGGCAACAGCATCAGTTGCACGTAGGTCTTGTCGTCGACCTGATCAGAAAAGAGGGCGGCTTGCGGGGCGGTACCAACCTGCGGCTCCCACTCCAGAATGAAGTCGCGGTCCATGCCGGTGTTGTTGTCCCGCAATGCGACCTGATACTCATTGTTGGCCGTCGACAACGGGCGACTGATAACAGGATGCGACGGACTCTTGATGCTGGCCAGCGACAAACCTGCCTGCAGGTGCACCGTCAGCGTCAATGGATTGATCGCCGGCGCAGGCAAATATGGCGGCGTGATCTTGTCTGCATCCGGCACTTCAATAGTGGGTCGCGACCAGCCGGTACCGCCCGCCTGGACATCCACGGCACCCAACGCTTCACCGGGAATGTAGCGGGGCGTTAACGTCAGTGGCAGCCTCAAACTGAAATGGCCATCGTCGTAGCGAATGGCCTGGATGTACTGCAGTTCCACCGTCACCGTTTCGCCGGGCGCGATGTTGGCGACTTTCTGCGTGAACAGGTTGGGGCGCTGCTGTTCTACCAGTGCTGCCTTGCGACCTTCACTGCGTGCCTGTTGATAGATCTGCGTGGCAGCTTCGCGTTCATGGATCTCGCCGATCAGCTCACGATCGCTCAATTGCATGCGCATGCGGTTGACGGCGCTGTCTTCCGGCAGCGGAAAGACGTAAACGCCTTCCTGCCATTCAGTGCTGTCATTGGTAAAGCGTTGCTGCAGTCGCACGCGGCTGGTCATGCCGCTGATTTCCATGCTGACGTCGGTATGCACGTGCAATGCCGGCTGTCGCTGCCCATCGGTCGAAAGCAGGTAGAGTTCGCCGGCGCGGGCATTCTCCGGATTTTGCGCCTGTAGCGGCGCTGCCAACGACAGAAACAGGATGAAGACAGACGTACCGCGGAACATGGAAGACTCCCTGTGGCTAATGGAGTCGCTATCTAATCAATCAAAGCGGGCGGCGTGTCGCAGCAACCATGGCAGGCTTGGGAAGAATTGTGGCGAAAAAATGCCGGCGCGAGGCCGGCATTGGGAGAGGGTGGGGCGGAGGGAGGTTAATCCCGCAACAACTAATCCCGCAGCAAGAAGGTCAGCAGGAAGAGCGTGAGCTTGAAACCCAACAGTTTGAGCCCTTTGCGGGCTTCGGCCGGCTTCAGGCGCGCCACCAGTGGCATCGCGCCAAACACCTTGCCCTTGATGACCAGCTCGTTGCCCTTGCGTTCGATCGCACTGATTTCCATCAGCACGCTGTTGTCTTGTGCATACAATTTCATTACTGCTTCAGCCTTGTTGTTAGCCAATCGTTATCTTGCGGGGGAACTGGCCATAGTTTTCCCAGCGGGTGGGCTTCTCCGGCATCTCTTCTGCTGTGGCTTGTATCTGGCCGTTGGCATCGATAACGCGGGAGACCAGCGTGTGTTCACCAGCAGCGGCATTGCCCCAGTCATAGGTAAACAGCTTCCACGAATACTTGGTGGCGGCTGGATCAATTTTCGCTGCCTGCCACGGGCCGCCGTCGATGCTGACTTCGACCGCCTTCAGCGGGGTGCCGTCATTCAGCACAAAGCCGGTAACGGTGTGGTTGTTGCCGCTCCTGGTCACACGAACGATGGAAGACTTCAAACGGATCTTGGTGACCGAGCGTTCTTCCCAGCGCACTTCGCCACCAATATCCTGCTTGCTGAGCGTGACGTAATCGCGGCCCATGAAACGTCCCATGAAACGACGATCCTGCACGTGGATCTGGTTCAGCCATTTAACGTTGGCAACGCCGTACCAGCCCGGCACGACGAGACGCAGCGGTGCGCCGTGATAGACGGGCAGTGGTTCGCCATTCATTTCATAGGCGAGCAAGACGTCGCCACTCATGGCATCGCTGATGTGCATGCTGCGGCCGAAGCTCTGTTCAACATCCACTTCGCGGATTTTCTCGGTGCCTTTGTCGACGCCGTAGAACACCACTTCGATGCCTTCTGCCTGCACGCCGGCCTCTTCCAGCAAGGCTTTCAGCGAAGTACCACCCCAACGTGCATTGCCGATCAGGCCCTGGAACAGACGGCCGCTGTTGCCGCCGCATTCAAAGCCGGCGTCGATTTCGACTTTTGGTCTGGCGCGTATGGTCGCCATGTCGAGTTCCAGCGTTTTGTTGACGAGGCCGGTGACTCGCAAGCTGAAGCCGGCTTCAGCCACCGTGGGCTGGTTGTAGTGCTGGATGATGTAGAAGTCTTCGTTCGGCGTGTAGAAGCTGCTGATGGTGCGGCTGTCGAGATAGTGGGTGGCGCCCGGTGCTACCGGGGGAGCAACGAATTCGGGCGGCATGTCGGTGAACGGCACCAGTGTTGCTTCCGCGCCCAATGCCATCTGGCTCCACAGTGGCTGGCTGCCTGCTAGCGTGAGAGCGCCGAGGGCAACGCCTTGCTTCAGAAAATCACGACGTTCGTGCTGGATCTCCGGTGGCAGTACCTGTTTGGAGTCGTTCATGGACAGTTCCCCTCAAAATAGTGATTGTTATGGTGGCCCGGCATTATTTCCCTGTTGTTCAGGCAGGGTCAAACAACTTGAATGCAATGTGTCGACTGGCTTAGGCTGCGGCAGCTTTTTCTGTTCCGGGGGGAACACCAATGCGTGTCAATGACAACAAAAACACCAGCAAAATCACCGCCGCAGCCTTGTTGTTGCTCCTCGGAGCCGCAGCGCAGGCACAACCAGCCGCCACGTTGCAGCGCAACGAACATCAAGTCAGTGCGACCTCGACAGCGCCAGGCATGAACGGCGCCGAGGCCAGCCTCTATGTGCGCGAAGTCAGTGCTGCGACACCAACAGAAGCCGTGCCAGTCCTGTTTGTGCATGGCGCCGGCACGCCAGCAGAGGTGGCCTTCGATGTACCGGTCGCCGGCTACAGCTGGATGGCGTATCTGGCCGAACGTGGCTTCGCAACTTACGCCACGGACATGACGGGCTACGGTCGCTCCACGCGGCCGTCGCAAATGGCTGATCGCTGCAACCTCAGTGAAGAACAGCAGAAGCAGGAGTTTGGTGATGCCTGCGCGGCCACCTTTGCTTCGGCGCTGACAACGATGGCGTCGGACTGGAACGACATTGATGCCGTGGTCGACTACCTGCGCGCGAAGCATGGCGTCGACAAGGTGAATCTCGTTGGTTGGTCGCAGGGCGGCCCACGCACAGCCGGCTATGCCAGCGTACACCCCGACAAAGTTGCCGGCATTGTCATCCTGGCGCCGGCCTATAACCGGCAGGCGGCAGCGACAGCAGCGGATGCACCGATTGCGGGTGTGGCAATCACCAAACAGTCAAAAACCGATTTCATGAACCAGTGGAATGGCCAGACCGGCTGTGTCGATCAGTATGATCCGGCCGTTGCCGCCGCAGTATGGAGCGAGATGCTGGCGTCTGATCCGGTTGGTGCCAAGTGGGGTACAGGGGTGCGTCGTGCGCCACGCGTGCCCACCTTTGGCTGGACCTCCAAGGAACTGGCTGCCACGCAGACGCCGATCATGATGGTCGCCGGTCTGACCGATGGCCAGGTAAACCCGGAACGTGTGCGTGAGATGTATGCCGATCTCGGCGCCCGCAACAAGGTATTGATCGAACTCGAATGCGCCTCGCATAACGCCATGTGGGAACGCGGGGCAGAGACGCTGTTTGATGCCAGCTACCAATGGCTGCATGACAATCACTATGAAGGCGTCACAACCGGGACTTTTACCCTAGAGTCTGGTCTTACAAAGAAATAGAGTTCGCTGCGCCAGGGTCTACCTTGGGCAGGCAGATTGGAGTTGGTTCACTTATGTCATCGTCGGAGTCAATCTTGATGTCTTACGTCACCCTCACGCAGTTGCCGCCGCAGTGACGCTGAAACTGTCAACGTTTTCGGCGGTCGATCATCACGCCGAAATTCCCGACAACTTCGTGCATTTGCGGGAGGTGGTGCCTGATGTGGTCGAGGATGTGCGTTATTACTCGTCCAACAACTTCATCGGTGAGCGGGTGCCGGGCTATGAATCCGGCCGCCTGATCCTGACGCTGGAAGCCGCCATGGCGCTGAAGAAAGTGCAGAAGGAGCTGGCCTACACCGGGCTGGCATTGAAGGTGTTCGACGGTTATCGTCCGCAGCGTGCCGTTGACTTTTTCGGACGCTGGGCAGCAGACGACAGCGATGTCCGCATGCAACAGCGCTTCTATCCGCGCTTGCGCAAGCAGGATCTGTTTCCGCAGGGGTACCTGGTCAAGCAGTCGAGTCATTCACGTGGCAGTACGGTGGATCTCACAATCATCGACACCGTAACGGGTGATGAACTGGACATGGGT
>JAZKEH010000457.1:0-1676 GCA_040387155.1 Pseudomonadota bacterium
ACAACGAGCGCTGCCTGTTGTCGTTGGCTGTTGTTGATGCCAGCGTACAGATTGGCGACGTGCTGACACTGAAATGGGGCGAAGCAGAGAACACGCAGAAGACTTCGATCGAGCCGCATCGTCAGGTGGAAATTCGCGTTAAAGTTGCGCCGACTCCGTATGCACAGGATGCCCGTGACAACTACGCTGACAGCTGGCGTACCAAGAAGTAAGAACCATCAGGTTCCCCAAAAAAAGCGCAGCCAAAAGCTGCGCTTTTTTTTTGACAGTCCTGAAAAGACAGGCCGAGCCGCTTCCGGATTATCCGGCGTCTTTCAATCTCACTCGCCACGATTGGCTCTCTTGCATTGCTTCCGCTACATTGTCCAAAAGTTACTTACGGGACTTCTCATATGGCTCTCCATCCCCGCGCCGGGCAACGCGCAGCTCCTGCCGATCTGATCGATCTCGCCGCCCTCGACCAAGCTTATTACCAACGCAAACCCGATCCGGCCAATACGGCTGAACGGGTTGCCTTCGGTACCAGTGGCCATCGCGGTTCGCCACTACTGAACACCTTTAACGAAGCGCATATCCTCGCGATTACACAAGCACTGTGCGAATACCGACAGGCGGCAGGCATCACCGGGCCTTTGTTCCTGGGACGCGATACCCATGCGGCTTCGCTGCCTGCAATGCGCACGGCGATCGAGGTGTTGGCCGCGCACCAGATAATCACCTGCATCGATCATGCAGATGGCTACACGCCGACGCCGGCAATTTCGCATGCGATTCTGCAGCACAACCGTAAGGCCGGTGGCGCCTTGGCCGATGGCATTGTCATCACACCGTCGCACAATCCGCCGCAGGACGGAGGCTTCAAGTACAACCCGCCGCATGGCGGCCCGGCCGACACCGATGTCACCAAGCAGATCGAAGCCCGCGCCAATGAACTGTTGGCCAAGGGTCTGCAAGGCGTACAGCGTATTCCGTACGAGCGAGCACAGAAGTCAGACTGCATCCGTCGTCATGACTACATCACGCACTATGTCAGCGAGCTCGATCAGGTCATCGACCTCGACGTGCTGCGCGGCAGCAAGCTGCGCATTGCAGTCGATCCGCTGGGCGGTTCCGGTGTGGATTACTGGCAGCCGATTGCCGAACGCTGCGGCCTCGACCTGACCATTCTCAATCCGCAGGTAGATGGTCAGTTCTCCTTCATGAGCCTCGACTGGGACGGCAAGATCCGCATGGATTGTTCGTCGCCATACGCGATGGCAGGTTTGTTGGCGTACAAGGATCAATACCAGTTGGCCTTTGGCAACGACACCGACAGCGATCGCCACGGCATTGTTACGCCGCGTGGCTTGATGAATCCGAACCATTACCTTGCCGTGTGCATCGATTACCTGTTCCGCCATCGCCCGCAGTGGGCGGCGGCGGCCGGCATCGGCAAGACGATTGTGTCGAGCAGCATGATCGATCGCGTGGCGGCTGCGCTGCAGCGGCCATTGATGGAAGTGCCGGTTGGTTTCAAATGGTTTGTTGGAGGCTTGCATGATGGCAGCCTCGGATTTGGTGGCGAAGAAAGCGCAGGCGCTTCCTTCCTGCGCCACGATGGCAGTGCGTGGAGTACTGACAAGGACGGCATTATCCTGAACCTGCTGGCGGTGGAAATGCTGGCCCGCACCGGCGTG
>JAZKEH010000457.1:1686-5036 GCA_040387155.1 Pseudomonadota bacterium
AACACTATGCAAGCCTCACTGACAAATTCGGTGCGCCTGTTTATGAACGTATCGATGCGCCGGCCAGCCGCGCGCAGAAGGCCGTGCTGTCGAAGCTGTCCAGCGCTGATCTCGACTCCGCTACTCTCGCGGGCGACGCAATTACCAGTGTGCAGACGCACGCGCCCGGCAATGGCGCGGCCATCGGTGGCGTCAAGGTCAACACGGCGCAAGGGTGGTTCGCTGCGCGTCCGTCTGGCACCGAAGACGTTTACAAACTTTACGCCGAAAGCTTCCGTGGTCCCGAGCACCTGAAACGCTTGCAAGAGGAAGCGCAGGCGCTGGTGTTGGCGACGTTCTCGAAAGCAGGGGTGTGATTCAGGAATTGATAGCGAAGCTGAAGGCGCCCGCAGGATCAGCCGTTGGGTAAAGCCCGCGTGAGGATTGTGTGGCCAGACGTCGGTGTCGAGCGCGATGGGTGCCGGGTGCGTACCTTGTCGTTGCACCAATGTTTGCAACTGCTACACTCCCGGTACTTCTACCTCCAGCCCAGATTCTGAGGAAACATAGTGTCAAGCGGGCCTCGCCAGTTCCCTGAATCACCATCGTCATTATCAACCGCGGCACAACCGGACAATGCAGAAGCAGGTGATGGCGCTTTACGGCTGACCATCCTTGAAGCGGGGCGGGCCGAACGCAACTACTATCGTGACCTCTACCACTACCGTGAGCTGTTCGCCATCCTGGCCTGGCGTGATGTGGCTGTCCGCTACAAACAGACTGTCATCGGTTTTCTGTGGGCGATCCTGCGTCCGTTTATCACGATGGTGGTATTCACTGTCATATTCAGCAAGGTTGCAAAGCTGCCGGGTGAGGGCAGTGCGCCCTACGCCATCATGGTCTACGCAGGCATGTTGCCGTGGTTTCTGTTTTCCAGCGTGCTGTCAGAGGCGTCAAGCAGTCTGGTCAGTAATGCCAATCTCATTTCCAAAGTCTATTTCCCGCGCTTGCTGGTTCCCGCGGCCTCCGCAGCAGTGGCAATGGTGGATTTCTTCGTCAGTCTCGTCATTTTGGTAATCGTCATGCTCTGGTATGGCTTCATGCCCGATTGGCGGATACTCGTGCTGCCGGCTTTCATTGCGCTGGCCGTCCTCGCCAGCCTTGGTCCGGCCTTGTGGATTACCGCGCTCAACGTGAAGTACCGCGACTTCCGCTTCATCATTCCGTTCATTGTGCAATTTGGCTTGTATGTATCGCCGGTGGGTTTTTCCAGTTCCGTTGTGCCGTCCCAGTGGCGTCTGCTTTACAGCCTCAATCCGGTGGTCGGGGTCATTGATGGTTTTCGCTGGTGTTTGCTGAGGGGCGAAAGCCAGCTGTACCTGCCCGGCTTCCTGCTCAGCTTGGGCGTAGTCGTGTTCTTTTTGTGGTTCGGTATCCGCTATTTCAGGCGTACCGAAAAAACCTTTGCGGATATTGTCTAGGTCTTCAGATGAGCGATGTCGTCATTCGGGCAGAAGGCCTTGGAAAGAAATACCTGATCGGGCGTCGCCAGGCGCACCGTACTGTATTGCGCGATGTCGTGACCCGGGCGTTCAAGGGGGTGGCAAGCTCTGCCTTTGATATTCTTCGTGGGCGTCAACGCATGGTTGACGATGCCACGGAAGAGTTCTGGGCGCTGAAGGATGTTGATTTCGAGATAAAGCGTGGCGATGTGGTTGGCATCATCGGTCGCAATGGGGCCGGCAAGTCCACGCTGCTAAAGGTGCTTTCCCGTATCACCGAACCATCGCAGGGACGTGTCGAAATCAGGGGGCGTGTCGCCAGCCTGCTGGAGGTAGGAACCGGTTTTCATCCTGAGCTGACGGGACGTGAAAACATATTCCTGAATGGTGCCATCCTCGGCATGAGCAGACTGGAGATCAGACAAAAATTCGATGAGATCGTCGCTTTTGCCGAAGTGGAGCAATTTCTCGATACCCCTGTAAAACGTTATTCGTCAGGCATGTACGTGCGGCTGGCGTTTGCCGTAGCAGCCCATCTTGAGCCGGAAATCCTGGTGGTGGATGAAGTGTTGGCGGTGGGCGACATGGAGTTCCAGAAAAAATGCCTCGGCAAGATGCACGACGTGGCCGGCAAGGGCAGGACAGTATTGTTCGTCAGTCACAACATGGGGGCAGTGAGGCAGTTGTGCGAGCGCGGCATCCTGATGTCCCGCGGTAATCTCACCGCCGATGCCGATATCTCAACGGTCATCGACGCCTACCAGCAGCAATATGTCAAAGCGTCTGACTTTTCGCTGCGTTGCGGTTCGATGCGCTTTGAGAGTTTTACCACCGGAGTGGATCAGGATAATGGCAGGATAAAAATGTCCATCGCGTTCTCGTTGTCACAATCCGAAATCGTCGAGGACTTTTGCCTTCTTCTTTACAGTACAAACGGCGTGCGTCTCGCGATTGCCGACCTGAGCCGTACGCTTGCATTGCCCACCCAGCTGGGTCCGGGAGATTACGAGATCGAATGCAGTTTCGGCCCGCTGATGCTGGTGGATGGTGTGTACGACATCGGGCTCTATCTGAAAACCGGCAGCTTTACGGACAGCATCCTCGGCTGCGCCCAGGTCTCGTGGAAACCGGTTTTGCATGAAGGTGTCTCGTACCGCTATCCAAGCCAGCATCGTGGCTATTTCGAAACGGAAGTAAAAGGAACGATCACTCCCAGGAACCGGGATTGAAACTTTTTTGCCGGACGGATATGGGCTTGTCGTCACAGTTGGTTTCACCCGGACCTGATCGTATTCCGCAGCTGGACGGGCTGCGCGGCTTTGCCATCCTGATGGTGCTTGTGTGGCATTGCGTGGCCGGCTTTACGACGACTGAGCCCGGCAGTTTCGCTGCCTACTTGCTGGTGCCGTTCCGGCTCACCTGGAGCGGCGTCGATCTCTTCTTCGTGTTATCGGGCTATCTGATCGGCGGCATCCTGCTGGATACGCGGCAGGCGCCAGGTTATTTCCAGCGGTTTTTTCTGCGCAGGGCCTTCCGCATATTGCCGGTGTACTACGTGGTCTGGTGCTTGTTTGCGCTGGGGGTATGGGCGCACCGGGCCAACGTCATCTCGAATGATTTTCTGTTCGAACATTCCGCAGATCTTTTCTGGTATCCGCTGTTCCTGCAGAACTGGGCAATAGTGGCGGAGAAAGAATTTGCCATAAACGCGTTGAGCGTATCGTGGTCACTTTGCATTGAAGAACAATTCTATCTGCTGTTTCCTTTCTTGCTGCGCTTCATGCCATCGTCGGGAAAGTTGTGCCTGGTGCTGGCTTCTTTGATCGTTGCCGCTCTGCTGTTGCGGGCAAGCATCGTTGTCTTCTATCC
>JAZKEH010000458.1:0-6250 GCA_040387155.1 Pseudomonadota bacterium
GCTTCCCACACCTTCTTGCCCTGCGGCGTTACTTCAAACGCTGTGACGATGTCGCTGCCGAAACCTTCCGACTCATAACCAAAGGCCACCATGTTGCCGGTGCGCGAATCGATTTTTGGATGTGCCGTAAACGTCTGGCTGTTGAGCTGGCCATCGAACTTGTAAACCGGATCGACGATGTCGAGCGTCAGCAGATCAACGGCGCTCGGCGGGCTGTCTTCTTTCAGGCACAACAACATGTTCTTGTGGTTGATGATATGCGTGTTGGCAGTGCTGCGGCTGAGACCTTTGACGCTCGGATCATCCATCAACGGATTGCGGTACATCGGGAACAGCAACTTGCCGGCTTTATCCTGCGCCATGTAGCGCTCATTGCGCACGAAGCGGGTCTTGTAATCCACGCGACCATTCTTGATACGGAACATGCCGACATGGCCTTCGCCATCAAACGGAATGTTGCCGGCACGCAGCGGATACTGTGCATCCGGACCAACGCGGTAGAACGCGCCGTTCAGATCGGAAGGAATCGTCCCTTCCACTTCGCAATTGCGGATTTCGGTTTCAGCGCGAAACAGGCGCGGCATCGTCGGCGCTGGTGCAGCGCCGGGAGCGGGCGGCGGACCACCGGCGCCAGGGCCGGGAGCGCCTGCGGGTGGCTGGGCCTGCGCCACCGCGGCAGCGCCCAGCAGGCTCGCGGCGCCAAGGCCTGCGGCGACGCTGAGTGAACCACCGAGGAAGTCGCGGCGACTGTTGTTAGCGGGATTTTCCGGTTGTTTGCTCATGGGAAGTTCTCCTCGGTTTTATTGTGCTGAGCTGAAGATTGACCGCGGCGGTAGCAGCCTGGCCGGGGTCCTGAAAGCCGGGGCAGTGTACCACCCGCTTCCTGAATAGTGACCAGCGGCACCCGCGTTCTGCCCGGGCTTTACCGGCTTGAGGACTGGCCGCTTGCCGTGCCTATAATCGCCCTGCTCCTGCTGTCAGATTCCCTGCTCACAGCCGGTCTGGTGAAGGCCTTACAGCCTTCCACCGCCCCATAACAACATGCCCGCAAGGGCCTACCCCCAAGAGGAACTCCCATGTGTGATCTGGACACCCTGCACGACGCCGACGAACACCTCAAACTCAACGACGCCAGCCGCCGCCGCTTCATGGCCATTGCCGCCGGCGCCAGCATTGCGTCGTTCCTGCCCTCGGTTGCCAACGCCCAGGCGGTGACGGAAACCGACGTCAGCATCACAACGCCCGATGGCACTGCCGACTGCTACTTCGTGCATCCCGCCAACGGCGCTACTGCAGCTGTGCTGGTATGGCCCGACATCCTCGGCCTGCGTCCCGCCTTCCGCGCCATGGGCAAACGCCTTGCCGAAAGCGGCTACGCCGTATTGGTAGTGAACCCGTTCTATCGCACCGAAAAATCGCCCGTCGTTGCTGAAGGCGCCGGCTTCGACACTCCCGGCGTACGTGAAAAAGTATTCGCACTGGCCGGCACGCTGAATGCCACCACGCACGTGACCGACGCCAAGGCCTTTATCGGCTGGCTTGATCAACAAGCCGCTGTCGACAAGACCCGCAAGATCGGTACCACTGGCTACTGCATGGGCGGACCGATGGTCATGCGCACTGTTGCTGCAGTGCCTGAGCGCGTTGGTGCCGGCGGTACTTTCCATGGTGGTGGCCTGGCCACTGCCAACGACAACAGCCCGCATCTGCTGATCCCGCAGATGAAAGCCGGTTTGTTGATCGCGATTGCCGACAACGACGACAAGCAGGATCCGAAAGCCAAGGACACACTGAAAGCGGCCTTCGCGGCTGCCAAGGTTGACGCTGAAGTGGAAGTGTATGCAGAAGCGCAGCATGGCTGGACGGTGCCGGACTCTGCTGTGTATCACGAAGCGCAGGCGGAAAAAGCCTGGGCGCGTATGTTGGCGTTGTTTGAGAAAGAGCTGGCTTGATTGATCGTCCAGGGGCATGCCATGGCGTGCCCCTGTGTTCCACGTTGCTCGTCCTTCAGAATACTTTTTCCCGTGTAATCGGCGTCCCCAGGCAGGGACCTAGGTATTTTTCCCCCCGCCCGACCGCATTTACGCGGATTGTCGCGCAACCGCGCTGATCCTAGGCTGTACGCTCACGCAGTTGGTTTTTTTCACCCTTTCGCGCATTGGCGATGGAGGGAACGATGAAGACGCGCTGGTCTGCCTGGCTATCGAAGCTGGCACTGTCATGGGCACCGGTTGTCCTCGCACTGCCCGGCGTTGTGCACGCGCAGTTCCTGTCCGCAACAACTCCCGTCGAGCAGCAATATGTCGATCTCATCGAACAAGGACAGGACAGCGACGGCCTGACGGCTCCAACCTTGATTGAACCGCTGACTGCACTGGGTCTGCAGTACTACCAGCGCAAGGACTACGACCTCGCGGCCACGATGTTCGGACGCGCGCGCCAGATCACCCGTGTCAATGAAGGCTTCAATACACCGCAGGAAATACCGCTGCTCGAACACCTGATACGCACGGAGGAAGCTCGCCGTAATTTCACCGAAGCCTGGCGGCATGAGCAAACGCTGTTGCAACTGGCGCAACAGCATGTCGGCGAGCTGGCGTCGCTGCCGGTGTTTCGCGATGCAGCGCGCCGTCGGCTCGACTTGCGGCAACAGTATCTCAACGGTGTACACCCGCCCCAGATCGAGCTGGGTTGTTACTACGGCTGGTCGCTCTATTTCTCCACGCTGCGCGTCAGGGGTGTGATGACAGAGCCCACGCCAGAGAAGTTGAAAAACTGCAGCGCCGGCGAGCGTGATACGGTCAGTGCTGCACTGCTGGTGGAGGCGCGCCACTACCAGCTGCTGGCACTCGAGGCCCTGCTGCAGAACAATCGCTACGCCAGCGAGGAAACGTGGGAACTGCTCACCGACATGCTGTGGACCAGCGAGGTGATCCTGCGCAAGCTGCCACTGTTCGACGACAAGCCACTACAAACGACAATGGCACGGTTGCTGAACTACGCCGCTACCGACGAAGCCTCCGCGGTGCGGCGTGCGCAGATCCTGCTGCAGCTGACTGACATGAAAGTCACCCGCGCACGCCAGCTTGGCTCTCACGTTGACCACGACAAGGTACTGACCAACTATGAGCTGGCCTACGACGAGCTGCAGCGCGCAAGTCCTGATCAGACCACGCTTGCTGCTACGTTTGCGCCGTCCGTTCCCATCGCCCTGCCGTCGTACCTGCCCAACCCACTGACACTGGTGACTGCGGCCAACGCTGTCGGCTATATCGATGTCGCCTTCGACATCACCGATCAGGGCCGGGGCAAACACATCACGATAGTTGCTGCCAGCGACGGCGTTGGTCGCACCGCCGAGCGAGACCTCAAGCTGCTGATTGAGCGCAGCAGCTTCCGGCCACAGGTACGCGACGGTGAGGTATTGAACTCAGCACCAGTCGCTATCCGTTACTACCTGGACGCCAACGCTCGCGGCCTTGACCTGGACATGCTTGCCTCTGGCAGTGTCATGCCGCCGACAGCTATGCAGGATGTGGCTGGGTTGGGGATAAACGATGAAACAGGAAAATAATGCACAGGATCCAACTGATCAGCTCAACGCTGCCCCATCGACCCCAACCACGACTCCGCCTGATACCGCTGATCCTTGCGAAAACTCTTGATGACCATCCCCGGTATCAACCTGCCTTCGATGCTGCTCAGTCGCCTTACCCACGGCTCATCGGCCAACACGGCAGCGTGAGTAAACTGCCGCGAGAAGCGGAATAGTTCGGGCAGCATCGACAGTTCAACCGTGAAAGCACCGAGGGTCGGCAACTGGAAGTCGTCGACATCAATCAGCATGCGACCATTCTCGATGCCCTTCGCCTGCACCAGGAGCGCGTCGATCATGTGGGCTGCTTCAACGTCATCGATTTCGCCGCTGACACTGATATCCAGCCTGTCGTCGCCCGCACTATGCACTGTGAACATGACTCCTCCGGTTGAACTTGTCGATACGCCCGTCCTTCGAAAGTGGTTGATGGAAATGGTTGATGGGAGACGTTACTCCAGCACGACGACAGCCACGCGCCGGTTGTTGGCACGACCGTCAGGCGTGTCGTTCGGCGCGACCGGGGCTTCCTCGCCATAGGAAATGGTTGCCATACGGCCCAGCGCTACGCCTTGTGAATACAGGTAACGCCGCACACTCTCCGCGCGCTGCAAACCAAGCGCCTCGTTGTAGTTGGCAGGCCCGGTTGCATCGGTGTGACCCTGGATCTCCAGGAAGACATTGCGGTTGTCGGACTTGAGTTGTTCAGCGAGCGCTGCCAGCCGTTGCTGACTTTCGTTGGACAGCCCCATGTCATCCGATCCAAATCCTGCGATGTCATCCTCGGTCAGCACAACATCGTAAAGAAATTTGCCGCGCGCCAGCGCGCCCGCATCATTCGCGCGTTCGAGCGCCTGGCGACTGGTGGTCGACAGTTCATTCAACTGTCGCTCGTCCAGAATTTGCCTGGCCTCAATGCGCGAGACACTTTCATCGACATAGCCCTTGGTTGCACAACCACCGAGGGCGCAGAGTGCGACCGCCGGTAACATCAACTGGATCAAACGCATGGTGATCTCCTTATGAGTTCAAGTGAGTGTCCCGGCCGTGCTGGCGTAAGTACCTGCCACATTGATGGACACCCGGTTCAGTAAGCAGGTCAGGTCATGTATAGCGTTTTGTGGCGTTACACGCGTCGGGTAGGTTGCGTAGTTCTTGCAAAGTCGTCGATTCAGTCACAACAAACCGCAGGAAACAGGCGGCATCGGAGGCCCTGCGAGCCTGTGGCCTGCAACAGCGATAATCCATTCAGCCTCGCTTAATGCAGCTCGACCACCGCCCTTCACATTTCATCCTCCATTCATTTTCGCGGGCGCACTATAGCCCCAAGCCCCAAGCGGGCAGGTGAGTCCTCATGGAGGGACATAGAAATGAAAAGACTGATATTGAAAGCACTGGTTCTGGCTACGCTGGTTTCGCAACCACTGTTGGCGCAGGCGCAGGATCGCTACGACCGTCGCAGCTACGACATCAGCGAACTGGCCTGGCGCAGTGGTCCTGACCGTGGCCGCGGACACGAGATCTACTTTCGCTACCCCGGCAATCGCGACTGGGTACGCGCGCCTGGTGCTGCATTCGATGTGGGTGATGGTTGGGTGCTTGGCACTGACCGTCGCAACGGCGGCTACGGCATCTACCGCTGGAACGGTCGCGACTGGCAACGTATGCCCGGTGCTGCCATCGACATCGGTGGTTCGTTCCGCAACCCCTGGGTAGTCAATGATCGTGGCGAACGTTTCCACTGGAGCGGCAGCAGCTGGCGACAGGATTCCAGCTACCGTCGTAATGGCAACAACAACGGCTGGAATGATAATCGCCGCGACGACAGACGCGATGAGCGCCGGGATGATGGTCGCCGAGACGATGACCGTCGGGGAGATGACGACAGGGGTGACCGCGACCGTGATGGCGATCGTAATGAAGATCGGGATTGGGGTCAGCGCAATCGCTGATCAATGACAGCTGGAAAGCGAACTGCAGTTGATGACTGCAATTACTCTGCAGTTCGCGCTACCGGCTTGCCGTAGACTTCGATCCAACCCACGTTGGAGAAACCACCAAAGCCATGGCCACTGCCTGGTGTCAGATCGACAAAGCCCACTTCATCCACCTTGCTCAAATCAACGGTCGGCAACAGCTGGCCCTTGCCAGTCAGTGTGGCTTCATCCAGCAACAACCACTTCACTTCTGCCAGATAGAATTCAACGGTGCGATAGTCGTACGTAAACGCATCAACGAAATCACCCGCCAACAATCTGCCATCCGCCAGCTTCACCACTGGACGAATCTGGTGGAAGCCTGATGTCTTGGAATACCACTTGATGCGCGCCTTGCCGCTGAGGTCGGCGTAGCTGTCTTTCAGTTTCAGCGTTACCGCACAGGCGGGGATGCACAGACCCGTCCACACGTGTGGCGTGCCGCCTTCGCTGTTCACTTCCGGCGCCTTGCCATACACAGTCAGCTGCAGTGCGGGATTGGTTACCGCATCCTGCGACAGTTGCACGGCTTCCGGTGCCCGCTTCCAGGTCTCATTGATCAACAACGGCAACGGTGGCGGCGGTGGCGGACGCACGGCTGGCGGCTGACCCGGCTCGGCAGCGTGGACCAGCGTGGAAAGCACAAGCGACGCAATAAGCGTGGAAGCGATACGGAAGG
>JAZKEH010000459.1:0-2076 GCA_040387155.1 Pseudomonadota bacterium
AACAACGTGACCGACTACGGCTCCAACTTCATGTTCGTGCAGCACGTGCTGTCGATGGACACGACGTTTGAGGGCAATGAGTTGCAGTGGCGCGCGGTGGAACAGCCGGCGCTGCATCACGTGGCTTACAGCCTCATCATTGCCTGCGAATTTCTTACCGGTCTCCTGTCGGGAGCCGGCGCCTGCGTTATGTTAAGCCGGCGTCGTGCTCCCATTTCTTCTTTTCATGCGGGCATCATGCTGGCCAGCTGGGGTTTACTGCTCGGGCTGTTGCTGTGGTTCGGCGGTTTCATGGTGGTCGGTGCCGAGTGGTTTCTTATGTGGCAGTCGGACAGCTGGAACGGCCAGGACGCGGCGTTTCGTTTTCTCGTCAGTATTGTGACGACGTTGATATTCATCCATTTGCCGGAACCGGTGCACTTGCAGCCCGGTAATCCGGCGATGAAGGACTTGTAGGCAAACAATGCGCAGCAGCCCCACTGTCGAACAGATCCACAACAATCTGCGCCGTGCCGAAGCAGTGGCCCGTGTCGTGGCTGCCGACGGCAAGCATCCGTTTGGCGCGGTGCTTGTGGCTGCCGATCATGAAACAGTTTTGCTTGAGCAGGGCAACATCAACACCGTCAATCACGCTGAATCGACACTGGCGCGGCGCGCGGCGGAACAGTTCACGCCGGAGGAACTGTGGGGCATGACGCTGTACACCACAGTAGAGCCGTGCGCGATGTGCGCCGGCACCCAGTACTGGGCCAACATCGGCCGTCTCGTCTATGGCATGAGTGAAAGACAGTTGCTGGATTTCACCGGCGACCATCCGGAGAACCCGACGATGGAGTTGCCTTCACGCGATGTGTTTGCGCGGGGGCAGAAGGCGATAGAAGTCATCGGCCCGGTGGAGGCGATGATTCCCGAAATTGCTGCTGTGCATGTCGACTTTTGGAAACAGTAGGATTGCCTCTCAAGTCAGGAGGCTTGCTCAACCAATACTTCGAACGTTACATGTTCGGCTTGTCGTAATGCAGTGATGACACTGATCAGATTGGTAATGCTTGGATTTCCATTGGCACCGAACATTCTGTGCAGGCTTTTCGCCGGTATTCCGATTTCACTGGCCAACTCTTCGAAGCCAATGGTCGCATTGATATAGTCACGCAGCATTGATCTGCCAACAGCAACTTCACCTTCGAGCAAGACGTCGAGAGCTTCCTTCAGCATTGCTCGCCTGAAAGCGACATCTTGCTGGGCCCGCATGCGCACGGTATCGATAAAGCCTCTGGTTAATGCCATGGTCTGCTGCTCCGCCGCCGCTTGTAATCCTGCCAATGCAGTTTGACTGTCTTGATGGCTGCATGCTGATCTGCCTTGACGCTTCCGCCCAGCAATAAAAGACAGGGTCGCTCAGGTAATGCGAAATAAATCCTGTAGCCAGGTCCCCAATCCATTTTCTTTTCTGACACCCCTGCGCCGACTGGAGCCACATTCGACAAATTGCCTTGTTCCATGCGGTACAGTTGAACAGTAACTTTTGCAGCGGCTGTCGCTTCTTGCCGCAAGAACCATTCGCCGAATGGAGATTTGCCGTCGGCCGTGAGGTATTCGCTTAGAACAAAGGTAACACTAATGTTACCTTCTGAGAAGGCAGAACGAGGCTCCGCCGAGGCTCGGTTTTTCATGGCATTCCTTTGCGCAGTGCGAGTGTTAGTTCAGATATAGCAGCAAGTTTTGGTGGCTGCCTGATTTTTTCCAGATCAACACATCAGGCATTACTGTGGGCTCTCGCTGCGAGTCAGCGGGACGGGACGTGCTTCGGCAAGCTCTGCATATAGGCGCGCCAACCGCCAAGGTGCGTGATCTCAACCGCGTCCTTGATGCCGCACGGTTCGCAGATAAAGCCGCACACCCATTCGCCGTTATCCGTTTCCATCTTGCCGATGCCGAGTGGTGGGGGAATGTTGGCGACGAAATCGCCGAACTCGCTGCGGGGCAGTGACCAGATCTCTACATCGATTGCTGCGCCCTTGTCGCTGTCGCGTACCAGCCCTGGTCGTGCAATGCCGGCACCCGCGAGTGCATAGA
>JAZKEH010000459.1:2086-2721 GCA_040387155.1 Pseudomonadota bacterium
GCGCGCTGCTCTTGCCGGCACGCACCAGTGAACCGCCGCGTTCCGCGAGCTGCCAGTTCAGCGGCATGCCGCTGAGATGGGCGCCGCAGACGGCGACCTGCACGTGCGTGGCGGGATCAACTGCGTTCACAGTCGGCAACGGCACCTTGATGTCCTTGCCCACTGGTTCATCGCGCAGCACCTGCCACTGATAGGCGTAGTCGAGCAGCATCTGGTCGCGGAAGGCAGGTGCAATCATCGTCACGCCAAAGCCGACACCACTGTTCAGAAAGCCGGCGGGCACTGCGATGCCGCTGAGATCAAGCAGGTTCATATAGTTGGTGTAATAGCCCATGCGCGAATTCAACGTGACGGGGTCATTGAGTACTTCGTTGACTGTCCACACGCCGGGGGCAGTGGGCGTCAGCAGAAAATCCACATCCTGCAACAGCGTCTGCGCGGCCTTGCGATATTCCTGCATGCGGTACTCAGCCTTGAAGGTTTGCGCAGCAGTCTTGTCCTTGCCAGCGGCGATGATGCCGCGCACTACCGGGTGCACCTGTTCCGGCTTCTCATCAATGAAGTCGGTGATGGCGACATAACGTTCAGCGACCCACGGGCCCGCATACAACAGTTTCGCCGCCGCCAGCAGCGGG